>JAZRAT010000001.1:0-39717 GCA_045634725.1 Alistipes sp.
GCTCTGCGCGTGTGCTCTTCTTCAAAGGCTCAACCATCTTAATTCGATACGCTTCTGCAAATGGGATTTCCATAGTTGTGTAGTTTTAAGTTATATAATAATATTAATAATTTATTCTTTTTATATTTCGCTAAATCCGCAAAATTTCGTTATTTACGCCTTTAGCGCTACAAAGATACGCAAAAATATAGTCAATTGCAACCCCTGAACAAAATATTTTTTTATCAGTAGTCGCTCAAAAAACCATATCCTTATTTATTCTCAACAAGAAGCTCAAGAATCTGAACTGCGTTGAGTGCTGCGCCCTTGCGAATCTGGTCGGCTACGCACCAGAACGTAAGACCCTTCTCGTTTGCGATATCCTTGCGGATACGACCTACATACACAGGGTCGCTACCCTCGGCAAAGAGAGGCATGGGATAGCGCTTTTGGGCGGGCTCGTCGATAAGCACCACACCCTTAGCCTGGGCAAAAGCCTCGCGTACAGCATCCACAGAGAGTGCCTCCTCGGTCTCCACCCACACAGCCTCGGAGTGGGCACGCATAACGGGAACACGCACACATGTAGCTGAGGTATGGATGTCCGAGTGCATAATCTTGCGCGTCTCGTGATACATCTTCATCTCCTCCTTAGTGTAGTCGTTATCCTGGAAGACATCGATATGAGGGATGAGGTTGCAGGCGAGCTGGTATGCGAACTTCTCGACCTTGGGCTCTGCGCCCTCAACCACTGCACGCTGCTGCTCCTCGAACTCCTGCATAGCCGTAGCACCCGCACCACTTGCCGACTGGTATGTCGCAACATGCACGCGGTTGATATGCGAGAGCTTCTCGATAACACCCAAGGCTACGACCATCTGGATGGTTGTGCAGTTGGGGTTGGCGATGATATGGCGGGGAGCGTTGAAGGCATCCTCACCATTTACCTCGGGCACAACCAAGGGCACATCGTCATCCATGCGGAAGGCGCTCGAGTTATCAATCATAAATGCGCCATACTTCGTGATGGTCTCGGCATACTCCTTCGATGTCGAAGCACCTGCCGAGCAGAGTGCCACATCTATATCTTTGAAATCATCATTATGCTGCAACTCACGCACTACGATATCCTGGCCACGGAAGCGATAGCTGCTACCAGCACTGCGCTTCGAGCCAAAGAGTCGCAACTCATCGATAGGCATAGGGTGATTCTCCAAAATCTTCAAGAACTCCTGTCCTACAGCTCCACTTACTCCAACAATTGCAATATTCATAATCTTATCTTTTAGTTATTTTACACTATTTTATATATATATCCTTTTGAGCACCACCTCGCAAGTGTTAGTCAAAGAACTCGTCGTCGCTACCCGATGCACCCGCATCGTCACTACCTGCCCCCTCATCGACTGTCGAAGATGAGCCATCGCAGTTATAGTCGGGGAGCTCTGCCGAGCGCTCGAAGCGGTCGGTGCGCAATACGCCGAGCGAGCCATCGTTATAGACCTTTGTGAGGAACTTACCCGCCACGGGCAACGCCATACGCGAGCCATCGGCACTGCTTGTGAAGTGGATGCTTGGGTCCTCACCGCCTACCCACACGCCCATAACGAGGTTGGGCACAGCACACATAAACCATGCGTCGACATTATCGTTCGTAGTACCCGTCTTTGCCGCAATCTCCACATCGTTGAAGCCAAACTCGTAGATCATGCGTCGCGCCGTACCCTGCGTAACTACACGCTGCATCATGGTGACCATGGTATAGGCCACGCGCTTCGACAACACATCGTTGGTCTTAGGTGTGAACGTAGCCAAGACATTACCCTGACTATCCTCGATGCGAGTCACGAAGATGGGGTCTACGCGCACACCCTCGTTCGCAAAGGTGCAGTATGCCGAAGACATCTCGTAGGGATTACTATCATACGAGCCGATGCACAACGACACAACGGGGTCGATGTAGCTCTTGATGCCTATGTCGTGGATGAAGTCCGCCACGGCCTCGGGGCGCTTGGCGTGCTTCATAATCCATGCAGAGTAGTTGTTACGGCTATTTGCCAAGCCCCAATACAAGGGGTTCTCGCCCGTATACTCCACATTACCAGCCTCCTTGGGCGACCATATGCCCGAAGGTGTCTCAATAGAGACGGGGAGGTTGGGCACTGTGGTGCATGGCGTAAGTCCGAGCTGGTCGATGGCAAAGGTGTAGATGAAGGGCTTCGCCGTAGAGCCCACCTGACGCTTACCCTGCGTTGCGGCATCATACTTGAAGTAGCGGTAGTCGGGGCCACCAACATATGCGCGCACATAGCCCGTTGAGGGGTCGATAGCGACAAACGCGCCACGCATAGTCTTCTTATAGTGGATGAGCGAGTCGCGAGGTGTGAGCACCGTGTCGCGGTCACCCTTGAAGGTAAACACACGCATCTTGATGGGCGTATTGAACGCTGCGACAATCTCGCTATCGCTCTTTCCCGCCTGCTTCATGCAACGCCAGCGGTCGGTCTGTTGCATAGCCTTATCTATCTTCTTATCCGACTCCGCCTTGTTCAGGTCGGGGAAGAGCGAGCCACCACGGCTCTTAATCTGGCTCTCCATGCGTGGCTGCACAAGCTCTGCCATCTGCTCGCGGAATGCCGCCTCGGCATACTTCTGCATCTGGGCATCGACCGTAGTGTAAATCTTGAGACCATCGCGGTAGATGTCATACGACTCGCCATTAGCCTTCTTATTCTTGTGACACCAGCCCATGATGGGATTCTCGTTATACTCCTTGAGCGCCTGCTCGTAGTCCCACTCCGTGTAATAATTCTTGCGCTGTGGCTCCTTCGCAGTCATGGCACGACGCACCATCTCGCGGAAGTAGGTCGCCGAGCCCTCATTATGGGCATCACCCGCACGACGATAGTTCGACAAGTCGACAGGCAACTTCTTCAACTCCTCGGCCTGCTTCTTGCTGATGGCACCTGCCGAGGCCATACGGTCGAGCACCGTGTTACGACGCTCACGAGCCTTAGGGTTGGGCTCACCGAGCTTCAAGGGTGCATACGTACCTGGCGCCTTAACCTGTCCTGCAATGACTGCCGCCTCCTCAATAGAGAGGTCGCAAGGCTCCTTGCCGAAGAAGTTATTCGCAGCGGACTTAATACCGAAGTTCGAGTTCGAGAACTCCACGGTATTGAGGTACATAGCCACAATCTCCTCCTTGGTATAGTTGTGCTCAAGTTGTGTGGCGATAACATACTCCTGGGCCTTTGCCACGATAGTACCCGCCTTGCCCTCGAGGCCCTCATTCTTGACACGCGTCTTATAGAGGTTCTTGGCCAACTGCTGAGTTACGGTACTACCACCACCCTGATCCTTCTGACCCAAGAGGATGGTCTTGATGCCCACACGCGCCGTAGCTTGAAAGTCGATGCCCGAGTGGTCGAAGAAGCGCACATCCTCGGTTGCAAGGAGTGCCGCTACGATGGGTGGCAACTTATGGCCATCGATCTCCAACCAGCGCTCCCTGTCTGCGGGGAAGAGCTCCTCGTAGGATAGGTATGTACGGTTTTCGATGAAGTAGGTACCGATAATCTCGCCATCCTCCGAGTAGATCTGCGTTGCGAGGTTTGTCTTGGGATTCTCCAGCTCATCGAACGAGGGCATAGGGCCGAGTTTCTCGTTCTTGGCCAAAGCAAAGAGCGTCACCACAGCGGCGATGCCAATGAATGTGATAATCCACATCGCAAGCACTATCTTCGATCTAAACGAAAGCTTACGTTTGTTGTTTTGGTTCTTCTGTGTCATATCGTTTGGTTTTATTTTATTTTCAACAAGTTACACCGTTGCACACCTAAAATGGCAATCCCAGACCGAACGAGAAGTGGAACTTACCATCCTCAAACGGAGCAAACTGCGCCGTTCTGTATAACGAGAATGTAACAGCAATTGTTGCACTCTCGGGCATGGCAAACAGATTAAAGTCGACACCGAGGTCGAGGCCATACGAGCCGATGTGTCTGCGTCTGTTCACAATCATGCCATCCGTCGGGTCTATAGCCCTATAGTTGAACGAGGCGTAGTCCGCACCCGCATTCAGCCTCAGGCGCTTGAAGAAGATGATGCCTCGGATACCTCCATCGGGATACCATATGGGGGCCTGATAGTTCAACGACGTAGCGACATAGTTGTTATTCGCGATGTCGTAGGAGTTGTAGCCACGCGGTATGAGGCGCGATGACTTGAGCGTTAGGCTCGAGAGCACCATATCGGACTGGAAGCCACCGAGCGATGTCTGATACGATGCCGCCAGCGACAACGAGTGGTGCGGGCCGAAGCCAGGGGTATAGAGCTTACCATAGGCCACCACAAGTGTTCCGAAGTTTGTCGAGGCGGGGTTCAGTCCCGAGTTGAGGGCTAAAGCCACACCCCATGGGGGCAAAAAGTCGCGATGCGAAGAGCGCACATAGTCCTGGAACGAGATGCCCAAATTCAGGAGGTGCACACCCTCGGAGTAGCCAATGGTGTGGATATTCGTCACCTTGCCACCCTTAATCTCGAGGTTGTCGACATTTGCCACCATGCCATTCGAGAAGTTCCACGATGCCGAGACTGCAAACTGACTCCTGTGGTAGCCACGGTGGATGAGTATGGGTAGCGTAGCACCCGCACCCACCGAGTAGTAGCGACCAAGCTCCGGCTCATCTGGATACTCCAACTTACCCTCCTCAGGGTTATACACCGCAACCTTATACACCTGCTGTGTACCGCCATAAGTACCATTAACCCAAAAGTTTACACCCAAGCCATTATAGCGCAGTGTACCCTTAAACACCGAGCCCTCGCTACGATTCCAACCCCATGTAGCAAAACCCTCCAATGTCGAGAGTATGTTTTGCGACATTATCGTAGCACCGAGGTTGAAGGCTATGTGCGACTCCTCGGTCAGAGCATAAGGGTCGTATGATGCTGGCGCCCAGCTATGTATGTTAAAGGCATGCGCAAGGCGGTTGAAGCGCTTGGGAGGGGTCTTCGTCAGCACGCTATCTGCCATAACCTCCTCATAGCGCACCGTGTCGAGGTTCACGACACCCCATGGGCGTATCTCGGGAAGTAGTATCTTTGGGGGATGGGGCGCATACTCCACCTTCACAGCATCGCCGAGCGACTGCGTAACGGGCATATAGCCTCGCCTATCGTACGACGTAGCGACCACCCTACCGCTATCCAAGGGCACGGGCTGGAACGAGCCATAGCGCGAGGTCGAGAGGCGATACTCCTCACCCTTCGCGAGGTCGTACATATGCAACTCATCGCGTCCCGAGGCTATAGATCCATAGTAGAGCACGCCATCCTTCGCCACAAGGTCACTAAGCGTAGTATATGCCGCACGCGTAACGGGGGCTATACCCTCTGCCGTGAGGCTCGCGATGTGCATGCCGTCATCGTCCGTGATTATGAGATACAACGCCTCGGTAGCATTGTCCCACGCCATGCCATGTATCTCGCTACCAAAAGCCAGCTCCGTACGGCGTGCGATATTCGCCTTGCCATGCACCACGACGCTATATCTGCCATCGGGCGTATACTCCGCCCATGCGATGCCATGATTTGCAGTTGGCGTTGGGTAGAGCACATTGCTATACTCGCGCATGGTTACGGGGTTACCCTCATCAACATCCATGTAGCACAACATCGACGCCACCTTCTCGCCAAAGAGTGCGCTCTGGCGATACTCCGTCCACCATACACGGCCATCCTCGCCAAGCATGGGGCGCGTAGATACAACACCCGTAAATGCTATGCGCTCCTGCGTGCCCGTAGCCTCATCCACCACAACAAAGGCCGTGGGCTTATCCAAGTCCTCCTTCAGGAAGAGTATGCGACCATCGCCCATGGGCATAGGGTGCGAGTATGTGGTGTAGGATTTTGGCTCGGCCACCGCCATAGGCTCTGTGGTCTGGTCGACATCGGCCAGCGCTCGCCAATGTTCCTCGAGCGTGAGGAAGGTGTCGTAGAAGAGCTGGGGCGTAGAGCTGTTGTAGAGCTTCTTGAAGACCCACGTATTCGACACCACCATCCATGGGCGGCGCGAGGTGAGCTCCGCAACATCGTCACCCATCACCGTGCCATACTGCTTGTAGCCGTGGCGCGAGAGGAGGAAACCTATCTGGTAGTGGTTGGGGATGTAATCCTTATACGAGCCACTAAACCACTTATCGAAGTTCTTGTAACCGAAGGCCACCGACTCGTAGGCGCGATAGGGCATCGTGAACGAGGGTTGCAGACCGCGACCAAAGGTAGACATCTCGGTCTCTATCATCACCGCATCGCCCTCCATCATCCAAAGGGGCATAAAGAGCAGACCTATGGTCGAGCTCTGCTGACCCAACACATAACTCAGACCCTTGACGATGCCACGATTGAGGTTGTTGTACTGCACCGCATGGCGATATTCGTGCGCCACGAGTTGCTTTGTCCAGGGCATGGAGTAGCCACGCGTGTCGGGCGTTGAGAGGAACTCCACACGGCGAGGCATCCACATAACCAAGCCATTAGAGGCGAAGTTCGAGGGGTGTACCACAAAGGGGATAGACATCTGACGATAGCGATAGCCGTATGATATATCCTTCTGCACGGCATCGAGGTAGTACATCATGCGGTTGGCTATGTGCTGTGCCGTATCGGGATATACCACACGATACTCCTTCGCCTTCATCTGCTTCCAGCGATACGACGCAGGATCGGCACCCCAGCTATAGTACTGCGCAGCGACGCGCTCCGTGGACAGCAACCCACAGAGTACCAAAGCGATAACCATTATTAGTCGTCTCATACGCGCGCACATGTACATATAACATGCAAATATACGAACAATTTAGGAAATATAGGGCGCGTAGCGACGATTTTTTTAGTGCGACAAAGAAAAATGAGGATAACTAAAAAGAAATTTAGCCATCCCCTTTTTCATTTGGAGGTTGAATAAAAAGATGTAGTTTTAGGCTTGCGAAGCCCGAAAAAGCGGAGTTTACTTATGCGTAAATGAGCATTTTGAGGGCGAGCGTAACGACAAAATACACTTTTTATTCAGCCTTCTATTTCGTCTTGAGCCACTGCCATAGCTCACGCCATGAGGGTCGCTTGCCGTGCATGAAGATGCCGATACGGAAGATGCGCGAAGCGAGCCATACAACACCCACAAATGTCGCATAAAGCACTACTAATGAGACCACTACCTCCCACCAAGGAATGCCAAACGGTATGCGGGCAATCATCACGATGGGCGAGGTGAAGGGTATCATCGAGGCCCAAAACGCGATGGGCGAATTGGGGTCGTTGAAGATGGTCATCATGACGATTATCGAGAGGATGATGGGCATCATGATTAGGGTGTTGTACTGCTGACCCTCCTGCACCGAGTCGACAGCCGAGCCCGCAGCGGCATACAACGCCGCATAGAGCAAGAAGCCCCCGACCATGAAGAGCAACAAGCAACCAAAGAGCGAAGCGAGGTAGCCCGTATCGCCCAGCGTGCCGATTATCGACTGAAGCATCATATCGTTCGTAGCGACAACCTCGGCGCTGAACAGCGCGGGGAGCAGGAACTTCGAGGCAGAGATAACAAGCAGAGCCCAGATGGCAATCTGTGTGATGGCAACAAGTGCGATGCCGAGAATCTTGCCCATCATAATCTGGAAGGGCGACGAGCTTGTAACCATGACATCTATCACGCGACTCGCCTTCTCCTCAACAACCGAAGTAAGCACCATCTGACCGTAGAGTATCAGGAGCATGTAGAGCATCATGCCGAGCAGAAGGCCGAGGAAATAGCTTATGCCCGACGAGGTGCTCTCCATCGATGCCTCCTCGCCCGTGCCATCGTTCTCGTAGGTCGCAAGCTGAATATCCGTAGCCACCGAGGCGAGTATCTCCTCGAGGTTTTCGATGTCATAGGTGCGTAGCTTCTCGCGCTCCACGATAGAGTTAAGTTGCTGTGTTATAACCTCCTCTATCATCAGCGACGAGGACTCGTTGGTTATGAGCTGCACCGAGTCGCGATGCTCAATCTCGCTACCGATGTAGAGCACACCGAAGGCCCCACTATCCTCGCCATACATGGCGCACGCCTCGCGCTTCGAGAGGTCGCTCTGGTCTACGAACATCACCTCGGAGGTAGACACGAACCTCTCGCGCACCATGCCCGAGCGGTCGACCACGACGACTTGCTTCTGGTCGCTCGAGCCGTAGAGCATGACGAGTGTTGGCGCAACCATCAATCCCACCATCAACAGAGGGGTTATGAACGTTGCGATAATGAATGACTTTTTGCGTACGCGCTCCATAAATTCGCGCACGATAATTAACCACATTTTTCTCATAGCATTACGGTTATAGTGCGCCATTTACGGCACGGATGAATATATCGTTTATCGATGGTATGACCTCGCTTATAGAGCGCAGGTCGCACTTGTCGTTCAGGCGCTCGATAACCACCCTCACATCCTCATCCTTCGGGATGTGAATCTTCGACTCGCGGTAGCCACCCACAATACCCTTGCTGTCGCCAAGTAGCGTCGCCACGCCCAACATCGCAGTGCTAAACACCTCGTCATCAGCACGATGCAATACTACAAAGGTATTACCCCCTGCCTCACGACGTATGGTCTCCACCGAGCCCGAGAGGACATTGCGCGACTTGTTTATAAGCGTTATGTGGTCGCAAATCTCCTCCACCGAAGCCATGTTGTGCGTAGAGAAAATCACCGTTGCTCCCCTATCGCGCAGACCCAGAATCTCCTGCTTGAGCCTATCGGCATTTATGGGGTCGAAGCCCGAGAAGGGCTCATCGAAAATTAGCAACTTTGGCTCGTGCACTACGGTGGAGATAAACTGCACCTTCTGCGCCATGCCCTTCGACAAATCTTCGACTTTGCGACTCCACCAGTCGGCAATCTCAAGGCGCTCGAACCACTCCCTGAGGCGTGCCTCGGCATCGCGCTTCGACATACCCTTCAGGCGTGCGAAGAACATCGCCTGCTCACCCACACGCATCTTCTTATAGAGGCCACGCTCCTCGGGCATGTAGCCGATATGAAATACCTCCTCGGCTGTCACGGGCTTGCCATCCAAAAGCACACGGCCTGAGTCAGCAAGCGTGATGCGCGTGATGACACGAATGAGCGTCGTCTTACCCGCACCATTGGGACCCAGAAGGCCATAGATGGCTCCGCGGGGCACCTCCAACGAGACGTCATCCAACGCCTTATGTCCCGTATAACTCTTCGAGACGTTCTCGATGGTTAGAATGTTATCCATATGTTATTCAATTAGTTAATCGGATAGATTATATAGCCATAGTTGTACTCATCCGCTGTCAGGCGATACTCATCGTGTGGCGAAGCACCCCACGACGTGTCACCTCCCAGGCCACGCTGTGCAAGGTCGACATGAAGCACCACCTCGCGGCGAGGCTCGATGTCGGAGTAGTGCATCTGCTTCTTGGTCATGCCCGGGTCGAGATCCTCCGAGCGGTAAGGCATAGCGCTCACACTCAGCGGTTGCAGACCCTCCACGCGGATGCCGAGACCCTCGTCATTTGTAAGCTCCAGCCAGCGCACATCTGTCTTATTGCCCGACTCCTGAGGGCGCACATAGTGAAATAGTTGCTCATCGGTAGACTGCTCGTAGCGACCCAAAAAGGCCGACTCACACCTGTCTGAATAGTTCTCCCATGGGCCACGACCGTAGTATGTAAAGTGTTTATAATCAGCGGGGAATATCATGCGCATACCGAAGCGGGGCAATTCGGGAACATACTCTCCGTCACGTCTCC
Organism: Alistipes sp.; assembly: GCA_045634725.1. Taxonomy (GTDB): domain Bacteria; phylum Bacteroidota; class Bacteroidia; order Bacteroidales; family Rikenellaceae; genus Alistipes. The sequence continues at coordinate 9,797 of JAZRAT010000001.1, forward strand.
ACTTCACCTCTACCTGCAGTGAGCCATCGGCTCGGAAGGTGTAGATGGTGGTATAGTACGAAGGTGCATCCACAAGATAGTATTCGCCCGTCACAACCAACCTATCGGCATACTCCTCGACCTTAGCACCCAACGACTTACGGCGATTCGTGCGCCATACGTTTGCAGTGCGCTGGAAGCCTTCGCCCCAGTCGTTATCGGTCATTGCACGCCAGAACCATGGCTCGGGCAGCTGCGCCATGAGGTCACGGCCTGCCGACACATAGCGCGACACTGCGCCTGTGCGAGCGTTGAAGAGTATGCCCGTGTCACCAGCATAGGCCACAATCCAACCATCGCCCTTCTCAACCTCCAACTCGCCCTCGGGCGCACTATTTTGGAAGCGGTAGGGCTGAAGTACAAACTGCTCCTCGGCAACGATATGACCCTCGTTGAGTAGCTCGGGCTTCTCCTTGCAACAAGCATACACGGTGAGCGTCCACTCATCGAGCGAGTCGTCGGTGGCGTAATCTATGGCGACATCCACGCTCTTACCCACAGGGCAACGAGGCAACTCAACCTCCTCGACCACAATCACATACTCGCCATTGCGGCATGTATTATACGAGAGTGTGTATTCCGAGAGGTCGGTGTCGTGCATATTGTTGTACACGCGCAGCACACCCTCGTCAACAAGTTCAAACTCAATATCCTGGTAGACCTTGCGCACCTCCATAAGTCCTGGGTGAGGCGTGCGGTCGGGCGACACGAGGCCATTACAGCAGAAGTTCTCATCGTGGGTGTACATCCATGCACCGAAGTCACCGCCATAGGCCCAATAGTGGCGACCATCACGACCCACGGCATCTATACCCTGGTCCACCCAGTCCCAGATGAAGCCTCCCTGCATGTGGGGGTGGCCCTCCATAATGTTGAAGAACTCGCGGAAGTTGCCCGTAGAGTTACCCATGGCGTGGGCGAACTCACACATTATATATGGCTTCTTGGCATCGGTGCGCTCGGCCCATGCCTTGAATTCATTGAATGGTGGATACATCGGGCAACTGATATCGGTGTGGGGGCCACTATAGCCCTGCTCGAGCTGCACGAAGCGTGTCCTATCGCGCTGGTGTATCCACTCATACATCTCGCCATATACCTCGCCATCGCTACTCTCGTTACCCATAGACCATAGGATTACCGATGGGTGGTTCTTATCGCGCTCGACCATCGCCTGCACGCGGTCGTGGTGTGCAGCCTTCCACTCTGCACGGTGCGAGGGGTGGAACTCGGGATAGTCCTCGGCATAGCCCGTACCACAGCCATGCGCCTCGATATTCGCCTCGTCAACAAGCAGTATGCCATACTCGTCGCAGAGGTCGTACCACTCCGTAGGCTGGGGATAGTGGCTCGTGCGCACAGCGTTGATGTTGTGGCGCTTCATAAGTTCGATATCCTTGAGCATCAACTCGCGCGTGATGACATGACCCGTTGCGGGGTTATGCTCGTGGATGTTTACGCCATTAATCATCAGGCGGCGACCATTGAGCAACAACTGCGCATCCTTTATCTCCACCTTGCGGAATCCCGTACGGCACGCCACGGCCTCAACCACAGCGCCCTTGGCATCCTTCAGCGTAACCACCGAGGTGTAGAGGTTGGGGTGCTCATGGCTCCATCTCCTGACATTGGGGACCTGGAAGCTAAAGCTAACCTCACGATTACCATCCACTGCCACGCTCTGCGTAAGGTGCTTGACAACCTTGCCCTCGGCATCATACAACGACAACTCCATCCTACCATTAAAGGGTTCGGCATCGGCGTTATCTATCTCTATTGTAGCCTCGTAGAGACCCGTCTTGTATCTCTTATCCAGGTCGCCAATAGCAAACACATCGGCGATGCGTGCGCTACCCGTGGCATAGACCTTAACCTTGCGGTCGAAGCCCGACAAGCGCCAGAAGTCCTGATCCTCGAGGTAGGAGCCATCGCACCAGCGGTAGCCCTCGATAGCGAGGAGGTTGCTACCCTGCTTGACATATGGCGTGATGTCGAACTCCACGGCAGTCTTCGTACCCTGACTATAGCCCACCTTTGCGCCATTAAGCCAGATGTGCATGGCCGCCAAACCCGACTCGAAATGTAGGATTATGCGACGACCCTCCCACTCGGCGGGGATGTCGAACTCATGGCGATAGCATCCCGTAGGGTTGTCGTTGTGTGGTATATAGGGCGGATTCTTGGGGAAGGGGTAGTTTACATTAGTATATATAGGATAGCCGTAGCCGTTAATCTCCCAGTTGCCTGGCACGGGCATCACACCCCACGCCTCGTCGTCGTAGTCCACACTCCAGAAGCCCTCGGGGCGCTCTGCGGGCGTAGCACTCCAATGGAAGCGCCAATGGCCACTTATATCCTTCACGAGCGAGGACTCGCCACGCGCAAAGGCCTCGTCAGCCGAGGGGTATGGCATAAGCGTAGCACGCGCGGGGAGCTTATTCTCGGCGAACATCTCGGGATTCTCCCAATAGGGGTCCTGCGCCATGGCTGCAGCGGCAACCAGCACAAATATAGCAGTCAGCACTCTCTTCATAGCTTACTTCAAAATTAGGTCGTCAACTCTGATTTTTGGGACGTAGTGTACACCGTCGTTGCGGTAGTAGGTCAACGAGTCGCCCTCGCCACACTCCACCAACTCTATGCGCTCTGCGGGGCGACCAATGGCCAACACCAACAATGGGTCGTACTTTAGGGCGAGGGCCTCCTTAATCTCGGCATGGTCGAAGGCACCAATGCAGATGCCACCCAGGCCCATCTCCGTGGCCTGCAGAAGCATAGACTGCGCCACGATGCCGAGGTCGACACTCACATAGTGACTATCGGGAACGGTCGAGCAGATGACGATAAAGGCGTTGGGCTCCGTACCCTCAAAGGGGAGGTGCAACTCTGGTAGCGCACCACCAAGGCGAATGTGCTTCAACACCTTTGCCGCCTCGCCACTAAGCACGGGGCGGAAGCGCAACACCTGCTGATTGCGTGCCGAGGGGCATAGCGTCGCCACCTCTATTATACGGCGTAGCTGGTCGGGGCGCACCACGAACGTTGCGTCGTAACCTCGATAGCTACGGTTAGCCTTAAGTAGTCGTTGCAACGATGCCACACGCTTTTTTGCGGGTTGCTGGTTGCGGTAGTCCTCCATACGTTTCTCGAGATAGTTATCTGCCATAGGGTCTTCAAAGTTTATGTTTCTACAAAGGTAGTATTTTTTTGAGACATTAACAACCCTTTGTTGTCAGAAGACAGTGGCTTGTAACAACAAAAAAAGGGACTGTGCAGCGCACAGCCCCTTGTATAAACCTAAAGGTCTAAGATTAGCGAGCGAGAATCTCGTCTGAAGCCATCTTAACAGTCTCGTTAGAGAATGTCATCTGAGATACGCGCTGACCCTTCTGCTCCTTCTTGCCGAAGAGCTTATCTGCAGCAACCTCGTTGTAAACGATGCTCTGGAGGCCAGGACCATTATTCAAGCTCTCCTGGTAAGCATCCCACCAGTTAACGTAGTTCTGAGCATCACCACAACCATCGTATGTAGGCTCGATCCATGTGCGGAAGAGCTTAGACATCTGGCCATCAGCATCGAATACGATAGCTACGAACTCGTACTTGCCACCAAACTCAAGGAATGTGTAAGTATGAGTTGTTGTAGCTGAGCCATACTCGTTGATTGACCATACAAGACCATCGATGTACTGCTTGTCGGTGTAGTACTCGCTAGGATCGCGCTTTGTCCAGTTGTATGTATCGAAGAAGAATGCACCGTGGTTCTCATCGCTGAATGCTACCTCGATAGGGAAGATAGCGTAACCAGCGTAGTTAGCCAAGTACTCGTAACCAGCATGGTCTTTGAAGTCTGCAGAATCGTAGTAACCATTGTCAACGAGCTCGATAGATACGCTACCGTTAGTGCCCTTAGTCTTGAATGCCTGAGTGAAGATCTGTGAAGTAGTTGCGACACCACCGCGTGAACCGAATGCGTAGAGCACATACTCAGTCTCAGCCTCGAGGTCGATAACGTTTGTTGTAGCGTTACCGCTGAGGAGCTCATAGCTCTGGTGGTAGAGGAGGTACTGCTGACGCTCAGCATCGTTGGTACCGTAAGTAGCCCAATCTGATGCCTTCTCCCAACCTGCGATGTAGTAGTCATCGTTAGTTGTAGTGAATGTGAAGGTAGCAGTGCGTGAAGTGAGGTTGCTTACTTTAGGAGTGATGACGTTGTCAGACATAGCTACATCACCTGTAGTGAACTTAACAACCTCAGGAGTTGAGCAGCAGAGACCATTCGCATCCATAGCGAATGCGAAGAGGTAGTAGTCGTGGTTAGCCAAAAGCTCAAACTCGAAGTGGCTCTTAGGAGTGCCATCAGCGTAGTTACCAACGCAAGTGAAGTTAGCGACGATCTCAGCATTAGACATATCCTTCATCATCTCCTGAACAGCGTTTGCCCACCAGTACTCAACAACACGAGATGTGTCGTTGTTAAGGAATGACATGTTCTCGAGGTAGTCGTTAACCTGGATGCTGTTAAGAACATCGAAGTAGTAGTCACCAGTGTAACCTACAGGAGTTACATCAGCCTTAACCAATGTACCCTCAACGATCTCGTAGTTCATTGTGAAGTCTACCTCCTGCTTCTCGGGCTTTGCAGTCTCGACAGTGAAGAATGCCACGTCAGAGAGCAAAGAACCTGACTCGTAGTCGAAGTAGTAGCAGTAGAATGTGTAGGGCACACCTGAAGCACCGTTAGAAACGGTAATACCACGCTGGTCACCTACCTTAGCACGCTCCTGCATGATCTGTGCAGCAGACATACCGTAGAACTGACCCAACCAGCCAAAGTATGCAAGGTCATCCTCGTAGAAATCCTCGCCAGTCTCGAAGCCTGAAGCGATGATATACTCGGGAGAAGCCGACATCACGATGTAAGGCATAGTCTTGTTCTCGGGGATAACGTCAACTGTGTAGTCGAAGTAAGTAACTGTAACGTTCTCCAAAGAGAAGCCAGCCTTAACTGCAGCACCCTGCTTAACAGTGAAGACAACATCCTCAGCGTAGCGATACTTAACAGTTACCAAACACTCACGCTCAGCGTCAGTGGGGTTGGGCTCAACAGTGAACTGAAGTGCACCTGTGATAGCGTAGTTGAAGTCCTTAACCCAAGACTCAGCAGCCTCAGCAGAGATCTTCTCAGCCTTGTGGGGGTTCTCACCCTCGCCATTGTACTGGATAGAGTACTCGATGAGGTATGAACCACCTGCGAGGCTTGTAGAAATTGAAGTCTTACCCAACTTGATTGTGCAATCCTTCTCAACATTAGGCTTATGCTGTGGCTCGTCGGGAGTATCAGTACAACCAACAACAAGCGCAAGAGCCATGATAGGCATAAGACCCATCATCAAGAAATTCTTAAGTGTTCTCATAGAATTTGTTAGTTAAATTAGTTATGTTATATTTTGTCTCTCAATTTTCAACTTTTCGACGCACACCAAAACGTCTGTCAAAGCGGATAATTTATAAACTTTTTTATAAAAAAACACCTCTTCAAGTGGCAAATATAGTAATAAAATGCAAAACAAAAAGACTCTCTACTCAAAAAAATATGAATTTATATTAAAACAAGGTTGCACCATGACAATAAAAATCATATCTTTGCACAAGAAAATCAAACCTAAAACGTGACTATGAGAACAACCTTTAGACTATTCACAACACTCGCCACAATCGTGCTCGCCGTAGCATCATGGTCGTGCAAACCATCAGGCATTGACGATGTTGTCGACACCGCAACCTCCGTGAAATTCGATCAAGAGGTCATCGACCTCAGCTATGATGAGAGCACCGTGACACTCAACTACACAATCAACAACGGTATCGAGGGCATTGACATCGTTGCAGCGACCGAAGCGGAGTGGATCTCGGAGATCGCACCCGCAAATGGCACGCTCACCTTCCGCGTAGCCCAGAACCAGACGACAGAGAGTCGTAGCACAAAGCTCCGCGTAACCTACCCCAATGCCGAGACAGTATACATCATGGTTAAGCAGGCGCAGTTTGATGCCATAACCTTCGAGCTGGAGGTGACCAATAGCACATCGACATCTTGCTCTACGCTCATCAAGCCCTCGAACGAGGACTATGTCTACATCGCCTACATGGCCGAGGTCGACTACTTCCTCTCGGCACAGATTACAACAGCCGAGGAGCTCTTCATGGATGACTACAACTACTACATGGCATTTGCCAAGCAGTGGGAGGCACCCCTGCTCAAGGAGTTTTTCCTTATGAACTACATTGCTTATCAAGGTGAATACTCTATCGAGTGGACAGGCATGATGCCCGGCAAGGAGTATGTACTCTATGTCTATGCCATAGAGTTTAACGAGGAAAATAGCGACTACTGGTTGGCATCACCCATTACATATCAGATGGTTATACTCGAGAGCGAGGAGCTTTCTGAGGTTGAATTCGACGTCGAGGTAGAGATCAACGGTCCCAACGCCACATACGACATCACACCCCAAAATTGGGATGGCTACTACTACCTCACCGTCTACGAGGAGGGCGACTACATGTACCGCACTACCCCCGCAGATGACAAATACTCGGAGCTCATCTCAAGTGCATGGCTCGACATGATGGCCGAGCTTATGGCTTCGGGCTATGCTCCCGACCAGATTATCGGACTCATGTGTCTCCAGGGCCCCGAGCAGTACAGCGAAACACTCAAGGGCGACACGAGCTACGCGATGGTAATCTATGCCGTAGACATGGTTGACGGCATGCCACAGGTGGTGTCGAAGCCCCAGGTTAAGAACTTCACAACCGAGGCTATCGGCGCTTCGGACATGACCCTCGACATCAAGGTTGAGAACAAATATGTACGCGTGGCAGATGTCACCGTAACACCCTCAACCAATGAATATTACACCGTGGCTATCGTGCCCTTCAGCGAGGTACCCGAGAGCTCTAACGCTGAGATTATCGACTGGCTAAACGACAACTTCTCAATGGATACATACCATGGCGAGATATTTAGCCACTTGAACACCTTGCAGCCCGAGACGTCGTACTCTATTCTTGCCTACGGATACTATGGTGGCGTGGTTACAACAGACCTCTTCCGCTACGACTTCACAACAGATGCCGAGAGCGCGTGCGAGAATGGCGTGGTGCGCGTAGACTACAATGGCCCATACAGCCTTGCGGAGCTCGAGGCATACGACCCCGACTACTTCTACAACTACGCAATGTTCGAGGATATGGGCTGGTATGCTATGTGGTCGGAGATATTCACCGAGCAACCCACACAGGATATGTTCTACTGCATCTACTCTGCACAGGAGGTGTCGGTATATGGCGAGGAGGCGATATTCGCAGACCTCGTAAGCTACCCATGTCAGACCACACAGCTCCTCACAGGCGAGAATGGCAAGCTCTATGTCATGTGCGCAGTATGTATGGACTACCGCGGCAACTACTCGGAGATGTGGATATCGGAGCCATTCATGTATAACTACGACGCTTCGACAAAGCGCCCCGTCAACGAGCTTATCGAGAAGATATTTGGCACATCGGCTTCAAGCAAGAGCCTTAAGGTGCTCAGCACCAAGCCCGCAGCGAAGCCCCTTCGCGCAGCCTTCAACCGATAGAAATAGCAAGAATAAGCAATGTCATTCTGAACGAAGTGAAGAATCTCCTCGCATCAATATACCTCTACGCAGCCTATGATTGGCTTTGAGGAGATCCTTCGCGTTGCTCAGGATGACAGAGCATAGTATCACACACAGTAAACCAATGTGTGGGTGGAGTAAAATCTACCCACACTTTTTTTGTTATACATAGTCATGTATACCATTTTTTTTATAACTTTGCCAATTATTTACATTTCGCAATTATGGAATATCTGATTCTTATAGGAGCATTGGCACTCATCATTGTCGGTGCGATGTTGCTCACCGATGGTTCGGTGGCATTGGCTGCACGCTTTCGTGTGCCCGAGTTTATCGTGGGTCTAACCATCGTGGCGGTGGGTACATCGATGCCCGAGCTTACGGTAAGTTTTATCTCGGCACTCAATGGCGAGAGCGCAATGGCTATCGGTAATGTCGTGGGTTCTAACATATTCAACATCTTGGCAATCCTTGGTGTGTGTGCGGTATTCTCACCCATACTCTTCACCAAGACCAACATCCGTCGCGACATACCCATCTGCATCGCTGCGACATTGGCACTACTTGTAGCGACATTTATCAACCAGGACATTTCGCGCTTGGAGGGTATAGCGCTCCTCGTGGGCTACATTGTGATGATTGTATTGATGATACGCGCCGAAAAGAAGACGCTCCTTAAGAGCCCCACACCCGCCGAGCCTGAGCAGAGCGCAAAGCCTATGCCCTTGTGGCGCATCCCCGTGTGGATTTTGTTGGGCCTCGGTGGTCTTATCTGGGGTGGCGACCTCTTCGTTGAGAGCGCCTCGGCTATCGCCCTTGCATGGGGTGTGCCCAAGTCTACCATCGCCATAACACTCGTGGCGGGCGGCACATCACTTCCAGAGTTGGCATCGAGCCTCGTGGCGATATTCAAGGGTCGCGCATCGTTGGCTTTGGGTAACGTGCTCGGCTCGAACATCGCAAACATCCTGCTTATCCTTGGTCTCTGTGGCACTATCACACCCCTCTCGATGGGCGACGTTACGATGATTGACATCTACGTCGTGGCGGCAGCAGCAACCCTTGTGATGATATCGGCACTCGTAATCGGCCGTGATAAGATGACACGCTTCGAGGGTGTGGTATTCCTGCTCTGCTACGTAGCATACATCTACTACCTCGTTACAAAGTAACACTACACAATGAAGAACAAAAAGGCAAATATACGCATTGCGGGGTTCACGCTTGCCGTTATTCTCGGCTTGGTGGCACTCGGCTTTGTCCCCTCGTTCGAGATATTCGGCATGGAGTTCGAGCGCGTCGACATACTCTCGCAGTTGCGCCCAGAGGAGACCTCGGAGGATGTGGCCGATGACTACACCGCCGACTTCGACCTCCTGGAGCAGGAGCTTGCCGTGGCCGAGGCGCAAATATGCGAGGTGGACACCATGCCCGAGCCTATCCCCGTACGCTACGAGTGGATTGTGGAGCGCGCACCCAAAACGGAGCGAGAGCCACTGCGCAGCGAGGATATCCGTCCTACAAGCACCAACATTGTCGATTTCGAGGATTTCGATACGCTTGCTACAACACACTTCGACACGTTCATCTCAAAACTTGCCAATGGCGAGGATGTGCGCATAGCATTTATGGGCGACTCCTTCGTCGAAGGCGACATCGTGACGTGTGACCTGCGCGAGGAGCTACAGAGTCGCTTTGGTGGCCGTGGCGCAGGCTTTATCCCCGCAGACATACCCTTCGCAACCGTGCGCAAGAGCATCAAGCGCACATCGTCGAACTGGAAGACATACAGCGTCATGAAGCCCAAGGAGGCACCCGAGGCTCTGCGTGAGCGTCTCTTCGTATCGGGCTACCTGGCAGAGGGTCGCGCAGGTGCTACAACACGCTGGCAGACAACATCGTCACACGCCTCGCTCGACTCATGCACCCAGGCACGCATACTCCTTATCAGCCGTGACACAAGCCGTGTGGAGGTAGTGCTCGGCGACACGCTACGCAACGAGTTTATGATTGCGGGCGATGAGCGCGTTCGTGAGATATACGTCGAGGGTAGCGTTGATGACATCCGCCTACGCGTGGTTGAGGGTAGCGTGATGTGCTACGGAGCATCGTTGGAGGGCAACGGTGGCGTTACTGTAGATAACTTCTCGGTGCGCAGTAACAACGGACACGCCATCTTCGGCACGAGTGCTACGGTAAACCGTCAGGTGGACGAGATGCTCGGCTACGACCTTGTGGTGTTGCAGTATGGCCTGAACATCATGCAGAAGGGTCAGCGCGTATATGCCAAGTACCGCGACCAGGTGCGCGATATGATTGCCTATGCCGAGCGCTGCTTCCCCAATGCCGCAATCTTAGTCGTGGGCGTGAGCGACCGCTGGGTCAAGAACAGCGAGACAAATGCCTATGAGCCCATCGGCTCGGTGGATGCACTGACATCGTACCAGCGTGCCGCGGCAGATAGTTGCAAGGTGGTATTCTGGAACACATCGCGCGTGATGAGAGACCTCGGAGGAATGCCCGCATTCGTATCAAACGGCTGGGCAGCAAAGGACTACACACATATCAACTATGCGGGTGGCAAGCGCATTGCCAACGCCCTTACCGAGGCTATATGCGAGCGCGTATATACCCTGCTTCTGGAGCAGGAGGAGATGGCACGCATCGAGGCAGAGCGTCAGGCCGAACTCGAGCGACAGCAGGCGCTGGAGGCAGAGTTGCGCCTCAACAACATGATTAACGCCGTAACGCCTATTATAGACTCTGTAGGTTGGCGCGATGACGAAGATAGGGATTACAGTGAGGAGTAGCCATGGAGGAGTTGGGTATGGAGTTTTCGAAGTTGGAATTTTTGAAGTTCGATAGTGCGCTATGGCAGCGTGTGGTGTCGCTCTTGGAGTATGACCCCGCAGCACCCCTCACGCTCACCACGGGCTTCTTCCTCTTTGCGCTTGTTGTCTTCGCACTGGGCTACATCATCATCAAGCGCCGTCCCAATCTGCGTACATGGTACGTTACGCTCTTCTCGCTCTACTTCTACTACAAACTCTCGGGACTATACCTGTTGTTGCTGTGTGGTGTGGCCATCAGCGACTTCGTCATAGGCAAGCGCGTGGCACGACGCCGCGAAGAGGGCCGAAGCACGCGTGGCTGCGTGGCACTGAGCGTGGCGATAAACCTCGCGATACTCATCTACTTCAAGGCTACGGGCTTCTTCGTAGGGCTCTTGGACAACCTCTATGTCGATGGCGTGCTAAACTTCGAGGGTGTGGCAGTTCCCGCGGGAGTGTCGTTCTTCGTATTCCAATCGATAGCCTATGTCGTGGACATTGCGCGTGGCACGATAAAGCCCCTCAAGCGCTTTATGGACTACCTCTTCTTGTTGTCCTTCTTCCCGAAGATGTTCCTCGGCCCGCTGGTTAAGGCCAAGGAGTTCATACCGCAGATTGAGGCTCGCGAGGTGAACGTATCGCGCGAGGACTTCGGCCGTGCGGTCACGCTCATAGCAGGGGGCTTATTGAAGTATGCCGTTATAGCATCGGCGCTCGGTGCGTTGTTTGTAAACCCCGCGTTCAAGGGCGAGTTGGGCGATAGTGGCGTGGTGGCGTTGCTTGCCATCTACGGCTTTACGATGCAGATATACTGCGACTTCTCGGGATACTCCGACATCGCCGTGGGCGTGGCACTCATGATGGGCTTCCGTCTACCGGACAACTTCGATGCACCCTACAAGTCGGCAACCATAACCGAGTTCTGGCGTCGCTGGCATATATCCCTCTCGACATGGCTCAAGGATTACCTCTACATAGCCCTCGGAGGCAACCGCCGTGGCTCGTTCCGCACCTACATAAACCTCTTCCTCACGATGGTGCTCGGAGGCTTGTGGCATGGTGTTAGCATCTGCTACATGGCGTGGGGTGTGCTCCACGGCTTGGCTCTTGCGCTGCATAAAATATGGTTGAAGATTATCCCCTGGGCAAAGAAGACGGGAGCAGAGATGCACCCCATCATACGCTTCGGTGCAACGCTAATCACCCTGCACATTGTCGCCTTCGGATGGTTGCTCTTCGCCTCGGCACAGCAGAAACCCGAGTTCGGTGACGACCTTACCCTATGCCTCGATATGCTAAACCGCATAGCATACAACTTCCGCCTCGAGGATATCATACCCTCGATAGAGGCTTCGGGCGTGGCTATGATAATCATGTACATAGGATATGTGCTACACTTCCTCCCCAAGAGCTACAATGGCGCCATTCAGCGCATCGTGACACGCTCGGGATTTGTGGGACAGTGGTTGCTTATCGTGGCCGTGATATGGGTGGTGATGCAGTGTAGCGCGATGCTCATGGCCGAGACGGGCGTGGCTGCGGGATTGCCCATGTATGCTGACTATTAACAACTTTCAACGATGAACAACGTAACGTGGGATTGGGGGCTCTTCGAGGCGCTAAACTTCGACGGCCCAGCATGGCTCGACATGGCGATGACACATATCTCGGGCATCGCGATGTGGATACCCCTATATATACTTATTATATATTTAGTGTGGCGACGCTACTCGTGGCGTGGCATCATAGCCTTCGCCGTAGCCATAGGCACTGCCATACTCATCGCCGACCTTGTTGCGGGCATCTTCAAGCATCAGGGACCCCTTGCCGACCTATGGGCATCGTTCCCTGCACGCCTGCGACCACAGCACACACCCGAGGGTCTCGACTTTGTGGCCAATGGCTACAACACGGGTAACATCTACGGCACCGTATCGGGTCATACATCGACCATAACGGCCATAGCGATACTCTCGTCGGTGGTGGTGGCTAAGCGCTGGTTCACCATAACTATGGCATTGATAGCGACACTCATCTGCTACTCGCGCATATACCTTGCGTGTCACTTCCCACAGGACATACTCCTTGGTGCTATGGTCGGCATCGTTGCAGCGGTTATCGGAGTGCTGCTCTTCAAATACGGACTGAGGCTTATCTCGCGCAAAGCTAATTAGTAAAAAATGCGTTACAGATAGCTGTGGCGCATCTTTTTATTTTTTGTGAATAAAGTGTCGAAAAAATAGTTGCGCAAAAATTGGGTAATAACATAAAAAATGCCGAATTTTGTACACTCGAAGTGTGCACTTGTGGCCGAGAGTTGCTAAGCACAAAGCTGAAATAAATAATAAAAACGACATACAATTATGACTCAAAAGACTAACAATGAACAGCTTAAGACTGTGAAGTACGAGGACGCAGTAGCGGCTTCGAAGGAGTATTTCGCAGGTGACGAACTCGCCGCACAGGTGTGGGTGAGCAAGTACGCATTGAAGGACTCGTTCGGTAACATCTACGAGACTACGCCAAGCGATATGCACAACCGCATCGCAAGCGAGCTCGCGCGCATCGAGAGTAACTACCCCAACCCATTGTCTAAGGAGCAGATTTTCGACCTGCTCGACCACTTCCGCTATGTCATCCCTCAGGGTGGCCCGATGACCGGTATCGGCAACAACCTCCAGGTGGCATCGCTCTCTAACTGCTTCGTTATCGGCCACAAGAACCCCGCAGACTCTTACGGTGGTATCTTCCGCATGGACGAGGAGCAGGTACAGCTAATGAAGCGCCGTGGTGGCGTAGGTCACGACCTCTCGCACATCCGCCCTACTGGTAGCCCCGTACTCAACTCGGCACTAACCTCTACGGGTATCGTGCCCTTCATGGAGCGCTACTCGAACTCTACACGCGAGGTGGCACAGGATGGTCGTCGTGGCGCCTTGATGCTCTCGTTGCTCATCAAGCACCCCGATGCTGAGCGCTTCATCGACGCGAAGGTAGACACCGGTAAGGTGACTGGTGCTAACGTATCTATTAAGGTGGATGACGAATTTATGCGTGCTGCATTGGCGGGTGAGTCATACCGTCAGCAGTTCCCTATCAATAGCGACGCGCCCATCTACACTCAGGACATCGACGCGAAGAAGCTCTGGGCAAAGATCATCCACAACGCTTGGAAGTCGGCAGAGCCAGGTGTGCTCTTCTGGGATACCATCATCCGCGAGAGCGTGCCCGACTGCTACGCTGACGAGGGCTTCCGCACTGTATCTACAAACCCTTGTGGCGAGATTCCATTGTGCCCCTACGACAGCTGCCGCCTCTTGGCGCTTAACCTCTTGAGCTATGTTGACGCACCCTTTACAAAGGAGGCGAAGTTCAACTTCGAGAAGTTCAAGGAGCATGTCGCAATGGCTATGCACCTCATGGATGACATCATCGACCTCGAGCTCGAGAAGGTGGAGCTTATCATCAACAAGATTGCTTCAGACCCCGAGGATGAGGATGTACGCCGCGTAGAGCTTGAGCTTTGGAAGAAGATTAAGGATATGGCACTCAAGGGTCGCCGTACGGGCCTCGGCATCACTGCTGAGGGCGATATGTTGGCAGCACTCGGCCTACGCTATGGCTCGGATGAGGCTATCGACTTCACCGTAAACGTACACAAGACCCTCGCAGTGGAGGCATACCGCGCCTCTACGATGATGGCGAAGGATCGTGGCGCATTTGGCGTATACAACTTCGAGAAGGAGCAGGGCAACCCCATGGTTGAGCGTATATGCGAGGCAGCACCCGAGTTGCGCGAGTTGATGAAGCAGTATGGCCGTCGTAACATCGCTATGCTTACCATCGCGCCTACAGGTACAACATCGCTCATGTCGCAGACTACATCGGGTATCGAGCCCGTATTCCGCCCCGTATATAAGCGTCGTCGCAAGATTAACCCCTCGGACAAGGACCAGGTGGCATCGTTCGTTGACGAGACTGGCGAGAAGTTCGTCGAGTACTTCGTGTTCCACCACCAGTTTGTTAAGTGGCTCGAGATTAACGGCTACGACACCACCAAGCTCCAGACAATCAAGGAGGAGGAGCTCAACGAGTGGCTCAAGGCATCGCCCTACTACAAGGCTACGGCAAACGACATCGACTGGGTGGCTAAGGTGAAGATGCAGGGTGCTATCCAGAAGTGGGTGGACCACTCTATCTCGGTTACTGTGAACCTCCCCAACGAGGTTACCGAGGAGCTCGTGGCAGACGTATATCGCACAGCGTGGGAGTGTGGCTGTAAGGGTATCACCGTATATCGTGACGGCTGCCGCGATGGTGTGTTGCTCGACGTGAACTCTAAGGATAAGAGCAAGAAGAACTGCTCGAATGCCAACAGCTTGCGTCGTCCCGAGTCTATCCCCGCCGACATCGTGCGCTTCAAGAACGGCAAGGAGGATTGGATTGCCTTCGTGGGTAAGCAGGATGACCGCCCATATGAGATCTTCACGGGTAAGATTGAGGAGGATGCTATGTACATCCCCAAGACCATCACGCATGGTCACATCCTCAAGGTCACTGAGGCCGATGGCACTAAGCGCTACGATTTCCAGTATCAGGACCGCTACGGATATATCAACACCATTGGTGGTATCTCGCGCCTCTTCGACGAGGAGTTCTGGAACTATGCGAAGCTCATCTCGGGCGTATTGCGCTACGGCATGCCTATCGACAAGGTCGTACAGCTCGTTGACGGCTTGCACCTCGACTCGGAGACCATCAACACATGGAAGAATGGTGTGGAGCGTGCGTTGAAGCAGTACATCAAGGATGGTACCCGCGGTAAGGGACGCTGTCCACAGTGTGGTCAGGAGAACATGGCATACCAGAACGGTTGCTTGACATGTATGGCCTGCGGTTACTCTAAGTGTAACTAACATAGAGGTTTCTATATATGAAGTGTGCTGGACGGCGTAGTCCAGCACACTTTTTTTTTGATAGAGGGTAGACGCGCGTCGTGGCACGGAATATGGATAAAGGAGCAGTGCGCCTTGCAAAGAGGCCTAACAACACAAAATGCTTACGTCTATGAAAAAAGTTTTACTTCTCCTATTGGTTGTCGCCGTTGCGACACCCATAGTATCGGCACAAGAGCCCATAGCCACGACCCAAGAGTACATAGTCTCGGTCGAGGAGTGGGAGCGCCCGCGTGCTTGGCGCGGGTATGAGACAAACCGCTTCTGGGATAATTGGGAGGTTGCCGCGGGTGGTGGCGCCGCGATGCTTCAGGTGGGACGAAACATTGGGGATGACCCCGGCAAGTTCTTCAATCGTGTGGGCTGGACTGCCAATATCTCGGCCGTGAAGTGGATAGTCCCCGTTGTGGGCGTGCGCCTGCAGATCGCGGGTGGCGAGTTCCAGAACTACTCCTTCAACCAGCCCAAGTACGGCGAGGGCATCTTCAAGACACCCTACCTCTATGTGCATGGCGACCTTCTTGTCAACATGTCAAACTGGATTGGAGGCTACCGCCCCGACCGCATCTATAGCGCAGTGTCGTATATGGGTTTTGGATATAACGCCCTCTCGTTTACAGATAAGTCTGCGGGCTCGTACACAGGCGAGTATGCCTTCACGACGGGTTTCTTGAGCAAATTCCATATCACGCCCCAGTGGGACATAGAACTCGACCTACGCTCATGGTTCTTCCGTGAGGGTGCGCTCCCCGCAGAGATTACCTGTGGTGGTCGTGTTGCCGTGGGTCTCTCGGCATCTGTGGGTGTCGCCTACCGCTTTAATAAGCGTGTCTGGACCCCCGCATACTCCGAGACCGATGTAGATGGTTACATCGCCACCATCGTGGGCCTCGAGCAGGAGATGCTCGCAACGGATGTAGCCCTCGCCAACCTCGCCGCGAGTGCCAAGGCCCTCGAGCAGGATAACAACCGTCTGCGTAACGACCTCGCCGCAGTAAAGAGCGCCGAGCAGACCCCACCCATGTGCCACGGGGCGGATGAGAGCGTCGTATTCTTCACCATTGGCCAGGCCACGCTCACGGAGTATGCCCACGCCACGCTCGACTCCTACATCGCCACGATGGCCGACTGCAACTCGCCGATTATGGTTACGGGCTATGCCGACAAGGAGACGGGCAGTGCCGAGCGCAACATGCAACTATCGATGGAGCGTGCCGATAGCGTTGCGAGCTACCTCATCCATCACGGCATAGATGCCACACGCATCACTACAGAGTGGGTAGGCGACACGGAGCAGGCCTTCACAACACCCGCCTCGCCGCTTGTAAATCGTTGCGTAACACTCAAATAACAAAAAAAGTAGGGATTGAAATTACAATCCCTACTTTAACATTTTATAGTGACAATACATCAGTTTGCCATGGTCATCTCTGAGGTGCATACCTCCTCCACGGCAGAACTCCCACACCTTGCACTCAGCACACTCATCCGTCTTTGTCCACTCGCGGTCGCGGAAGGGCTTGAACCTATTCTGCCATACTTCCCAAAACCTATCCTTGTAGATGTTGCCCTGCGCATAGTTGCCACGCACGCTTGTGCATCCCGAGATATCGCCATTAACACGTATAGAGGCCACCGTAACACCCGCAGTACACATATAGAAGTGGTCGCGCACCTCGGTCTCGTAGCCACCAAGGAAGCCCTCACAGGCGTAGCTGAGGTTTATGCGTCCCTCCTTACGCGTCTTGCGGATGAACTCCATGAGCGCGCGAAACTGCTCAGGGTTTAGGTGTAGCGTCTCGTCACGCTTGGCACGTCCCGCATGGAAGACCGAGAAGATGCGCCAGCGCGTGATGCCTTCCGAGATGAGGAACTCCTTCCACTGGTCGAGCCTGTCCATGATGGCGGGCGTAGCACAAGTGATGACGTCGTACGTAAGGCCCTCAACCTCACGGATGTTGGCCACAGCCTGGCGAGCACGCTCGAAACTATCGGGGTTCTGGCGTATGTAGTTGTGCACATCCTCGAAGCCGTCGAAACTTACCGACACCGTGCGCAGACCCGCCGCAACGAGCGAGTGCAGACGCTCACGCGTGAGGCTCATGCCGTTAGTCACCATGCCCCACATATATCCGCGCTTCGTAACCTCGCGTCCCGCCTCCTCTAAGTCCTTGCGCACCAGCACCTCGCCACCCGAGAAGATGATGAGCACCTTTGCGGGATCAACGTTTGGCGTAACCTCCTCGTCCAACACCTTCAGGAAGTCGGCCAAGGGCATATCCGCCTCCGAGACATCGACACGGCAGTCGCTACCGCAGTGTCGGCACTTCAAATTACAACGAAGCGTACACTCCCAAAAGAGTGTACGCAACTCGTGACGCTCCACAACACCATCGTATAGTCCCTTGAATAACTTGAGACCGAGGTGCTTGCGGATGCCTAATCTCTTTCCTTTCACCTGTAAAGAGTCGTTATGTTAGTTCGACGAGGACTACTCAGCCTGCTCGGCAGCCTTCTTTGCCGCCTCCTCAGCCTTCAACTCCTCGATAAGCTTCTTTGCATCCTCCTCAGAGATGGGGTGTACAACAGCGCCATCAGGGAAGGGAACACCCTGCTCCTCCGACTCCTTAGTCTCCTCGATTGGGCGTGCTACCTCTCCATCGGGGAAGGGAACGCCATACATAAGCATGATGCGTGGGTCATCCATCTGATCCTCAACCTCAGTAGGCTTTGGGTCCTCACTCTTCTTAGCCTTCTTTGTGCTACAGCATGCCGCAGTCGAGAGACCGAGCATCGCAAGAATAGCTATCTTCCATTTTGCATTCATAATACCCTACTATATTTAAGTCGTTTATCGTTCTCTATGATGTACAAATATACGTCATTTTCTGCAATTCTACAAATTAAACGCATTTTTTTACGCCCATAGTATTGACTCGTGCAATAAATTTCGTAACTTTGAACTGCAAAACTAACAACATTCATCTATGACAGGGCGTGTAAAATGGTTCGACGACAAGCGTGGCTACGGCTTTATCACCTCCGACGAGGGGCAGGATGTCTATGTCCACTACACCGCCATTACGACCGATGGCTACCGCACGCTCAAGCATAATTGGCGTGTGGAGTACGAAGTAGTCACCGTCGACGATGGCCGCGAAGAGGCCCGCAATGTTGTGGTATTGCCCAAGCTTGCACCCCGCAAGGAGGCAAAGCGACGATAACGATACTACAACCCATAAAGTTGTATAACAGGCCGAGGGTGAGAACAGGCGCAACGCCAAAATGGCCATATTAGGCGACCTTAGAATAACTCGAGTTGCTCGGGTGAGATGTTAAACGTCTTACGATGATAGGGCGAGAGCCCATACTCCCTTACGGCTATCCTATGCTCACGCGTGGGGTAGCCCTTGTTTTTTGCCCAACCATACATGGGATACTCCTCGGCAATGCGCAGCATATACTCGTCGCGGTGGGTCTTGGCAAGCACCGAGGCTGCAGCGATATTGGCATACTTGCCATCGCCCTTAACTATTGTGCGCCAAGGTGTTGCAAGGTCCGTATGGAAGCGATTGCCATCCACAACGATATACTCGGGCGAGGGCATCAACGCCTTGAGTGCAATGTTCATACCCTCGATTGAGGCGTGGAGGATGTTTATCTGGTCTATACGCTCGGCGGTCACCTCGGCAACATGCCATGCGAGGGCCTCGCGCTCGATAATCTCGCGCAACTGGTTACGCCTGCGCTCGGTCATCTGCTTCGAGTCGTTGAGCAGTGGGTGGTGGAAATCGGGTGGGAGGATTACCGCCGCAGCAAATACCGAGCCCGCGAGACAACCACGTCCCGCCTCGTCGCATCCCGCCTCTAGAAGTTCGCGCTGAAATGTGGTCTCCAACATACTCCTATTTGTTTACTTCAACCTGATATACGTTGTTGTCGGGGGTGTATCCCGCCTCTGCGTATGAGCGCATCTGGCGCAACATAGCCTCGCGCACGGTAACATCTACCTCCTTCAAGCAACTCGCCACTACGCCCTTATCTATGTAGTTTTCAGCGATATAGTTACACATCGCAACACGATATTTGCGCGAAGCCACCTCGAAGCGGATGTCCACGGCATCGCCAGTCTCGTCCACCACAATCTCGTAGGGAATGTTCGAACGGAAGTAGGCGTAGTGTGACTCCTTATCGGGCTTCTCGGCCGTGCCATTATTGTACTTCTCGAGGATGAAACGGCGTATCTCATCGAGGCTCATCTCGCCCACATAGATGGTCGAAACAAAGGGGTCGTTGTTGAGTATGTCCACGCGCTTGATGTCGCCCTCCCGAATCTCCGAGAGGCGCACACCGCCATAGTGGTAGAAGACAATTTCGGGCACGAAACCATCATCGTAGGGGTAGCATAGAAGGGCATCGCAGGTGAAGTTGGCAATGCCATCCTTTGTGGCGTGACCATTGGCACGAGCCTCCACCGTATTAAGCCCTGTGTCGCGCGCCTTAATCGCCTCAACCATCGCTATAACCGCCTCATCCTCTGCGTAATTCGCAGTCTCAATCTGCGAGTACTCCACACCGGCAATCTCGCCCTTCACAACCCTAATATCGGCAACCGTGACATAGCGTATATCCTTACGATTTTGGCTTATGTGAACGCCATTCGTCGGCTCATTCACCACATCGTGGCTGTGTCCGCTAACAATCCAATCGTATGCGGGTGACATCTCCGCAAGGCGACTATCCATGTCGTAGCCCATGTGCGAAAGGAGCACCACGAAATCTGCCTCACCCTCAACGCTCTTACCCACCTCGAACGCAGTCGTCACATCGTCCGTAAAGCTGAAGCCCGCGTACGAGGCATCGCCACCCATAGGGCGACCATTAAAGTCGGTAGCCACCGTGCCCACAAAGGCAATATCCACACCCTCAAGCGTAGTAGTAACATAGGGACTAAATCCCTCGCCCGCAGAGTCCGAGACATTGGAGCATACCCACTCAAACTCAGAGGCTTCAACCATGGCATAGAGCACCTCGCGACCCTTGTCGAACTCATGGTTACCCAGCGTTACGACATCATAGCCCACAGTGTTCATAAGCTCTATCATCGGGATGCCTGGCTCGGCATCGTCGTCGACATAGGCGTTGCCCGTAACCCTATCTCCCGCATCCACGAGCACCACCTCGCCCTTTGCCTCGAACTCATCGACGAGGGTAGCAAGGCGAGGCACAGCCTCGATGTTGGCGTGCATGTCGTTTGTCGAGATGATGTATATGTGGCTCTCCTCCGTGCTCTTAGGTTGCGCACACGACACAAGCGCAAGAAGTGCCACGAGTATAAAAATTAGATTTTTTTGCATAAGTTGTAGCGTTTTGTTGCTACAAAGTTATAAAAAATTACTATCTTTACCCTCGAATTAATTAAAAAGAGGTAGAAAATGAAGGAAACAATAACACTTCGCCTTGTGAATAGTGGCATTACGATGGACGTCGAGATGGGTACTTCGCTTATGGATGTGCTCTC
Source organism: Alistipes sp. (assembly GCA_045634725.1). GTDB lineage: Bacteria > Bacteroidota > Bacteroidia > Bacteroidales > Rikenellaceae > Alistipes. The sequence continues at coordinate 30,810 of JAZRAT010000001.1, forward strand.
AAAAGTCGATTTCGAGCGCCCCTACCCCATCCTTGTGGCTCGCGTGAACAACCGCTACAAGGAGCTTAGCTACCGCATCTTCAAGCCCGTAACCGTGGAGTTCCTCGATGTACGCCACTATGAGGGCTACCGCGTATATCAGCGCACCATATCCTTCGTCATGCAGATGGCCGCCACGGAGCTCTTCCCCGAGCGTAAGTTGCGCATACGTCACACCCTCGGCAGTGGCTTCTATGCCCAGTTCGAGAATGGCGTAGTCCCCACACCCGAGGAGTTGGCACTCATGAAACAGCGCATGACCGACATCGTGGCACGCGACCTCACCATTACACGCCATAAGCGCCTCGCAGAGGAGGTGGCAGAGGAGTATGCCCGCTACGGCTTCGACGACCGCCTCGACCTTCTCGAGACACGCCCACACCTCTACCGCACGGTGAACTACCTCGGCCAGATGCCCGGATACTTCTATGGCGCATTGGCACCCTCATCGGGCTATGTGCGCCACTTCGACATCGCACCATACTACAACGGTTTCTACGTTGCGCTACCCGAGCGTAGCAACCCCGAGGCTGTATCTACGAACATACACCTCGACAAGATGTTTGACATCTTCCACGAGTACCAGCAGTGGATAGACATCATGGGTGTGCCCACGGTGGGTGAGCTAAACTGCCGCGTGATGGAGGGTGACGCCTCGGAGCTTATCAAGATTGCCGAAGCCTTCCACGAGAACAAGATTGCAAACATAGCACGCGCCATCTCGGAGGCAAACAAGGAGCGTGGCGTGCGCATGGCGCTCATCTCGGGTCCCTCGTCGAGTGGTAAGACCACATTCTCGAAGCGCCTCGGTGTGCAGTTGCGCGTATTGGGTCTCGACCCCGTGCTTATCGCTCTGGACGACTACTTCGTTGACCGCGACAAGACACCGCTGGATGAGGATGGCAAGCCCGACTTCGAGGCTCTGGAGGCTATTGACCTCGCAACACTCAACGACCACCTACAGCGCCTTGCTGCGGGCGAGAGCGTTGAGATACCACGCTACGACTTTATATCGGGAAAGCGCCAGTGGCACGAGAACCCACTCAAGCTTACCGACCGCTCGATACTCATCTTGGAGGGTATCCACGCCCTTAACCCACGCCTCACACCAGGCATAGCAGATGGCAGCAAGTTCAAGATCTACATCTCGTGCTTCACGTCGGTGGCCATGGATAACTTCTCACGCATACCTACCTCGGATAACCGCATGCTGCGCCGCACCATCCGCGACCACGCCACACGCGGTAACAACGCCCTGCGCACACTTCAAATGTGGCCCTCGGTACGCCGTGGCGAGGAGAAGCATATCTTCCCCTATCAGGAAAATGCCAACGTGATGTTCAACTCGTCGCTCTTCTACGAGATATCGGTGCTCCGCGCCATTGCCGAGCCCGTGCTCCGCGAGGTTCCCGACACCGCACCCGAGTATGCCGAGGCCAAGCGCATGCTTAAGTTTCTGGACAACTTCGTGCCTATCGAGCCCGACGAAATACCACCCACCTCGCTCCTCAGGGAGTTTATCGGTGGTAGTTCATTTAAGTATTAAACCAAAAACAACATAAAACTTTTAAGCTAAAATGAAAACCTTTGACAGCTTTGTAGACCGTCACATCGGTCTTAACACCAAGGATGACCTCCGCGAGATGCTCGCAACGATTGGCGTAGCTTCAGTTGAGGAGCTATTGCAGCAGGTAATCCCACAGAATATCCGTCTTAAGAAGGATCTCGACCTTCCCGCAGCGATGAGCGAGTATGAGTATGCAGCACACATCGGTGAGCTCGCGGCCAAGAACCGCACCTTCCGCTCATTCATAGGTATGGGTTACTACCCCAATGCCGTTCCCGCAGTCGTTACACGCAACGTCTTCGAGAACCCCGCATGGTACACATCATACACTCCCTATCAGGCTGAGATTTCACAGGGCCGCTTGGAGGCATTGCTCAACTACCAGACCGCTATCCTCTCGCTCACAGGCATGGAGGTGGCAAACTGCTCACTCTTGGACGAGGCTACAGCAACTGCCGAGGCTATGCTTATGATGTACGCATTGCGCTCACGCGAGGCCGTTAAGCAGGGTCGCAACCAGATCTTCGTAGACGAGAACATCTTCCCTCACACGCTCGACGTATTGCTCACACGCTCTGAGCCCTTCGGCATCGAGATCATCCGCGACGACTTCGCATCGTACGAGTTCACAGGCAAGGAGTTTGGTGCTATCGTGCAGTATCCCGCAGCAAATGGCGAGGTACGCGACTACGCAGCCTTCACAGCCAAGGCACACGAGGCAGGCATCACCGTTACTGCCGTAGCGGACCTCCTCTCATTGGCACTCTTGAAGTCGCCCGCAGAGTGGGGTGCAGACATCGCCGTAGGTACTACACAGCGCCTCGGTTGCCCCATGGGTATGGGTGGTCCAAGCGCAGGTTACATGGCTACACGCGACGCCTACAAGCGTCAGATGCCTGGCCGTATCATCGGCGTATCTATCGACCGTCTTGGCAACAAGGCTCTCCGCATGTCACTCCAGATGCGTGAGCAGCACATCAAGCGCGAGAAGGCTACATCGAACATCTGTACTGCACAGGCGTTGATGGCTTCGATGGTAGGTTTCTACTGTATATATAATGGTAAGGAGGGTCTTCAGCGCGCCGCGCTCAATGCTCACACCGCAGCCGTAACCGTTAAGGAGGCTATGGAGGCTATGGGCTATGTGGTACGCACAAAGAGCTTGTTCGACACCCTCGAGGTGGAGGCTGAGGCATCTGTTATCCAGGACATCGCCCTTGCACGCGAGATTAACCTCTTCTACCCCACCGACGAGTGCGTACGCATGTCATTCGACGAGGTTACAACAGACGCAGAGTTGCAGGCCATCGTCGACATCTTCGCTGAGGCACGTGGCAAGAAGGCAAAGACAATAAAGCGTGCGGAGCCCGCTATCGCATCTGAAGTGGCGCGCGAGAGCGACTTCTTCACCGAGAAGGTATTTAATTCATACCGCACAGAGACTGAGATGATGCGTTATATCAAGCGCCTCGAGTTGCGCGATATCTCGTTGATGAACTCTATGATTTCGCTCGGTTCATGTACCATGAAGCTCAACGCAGCGCAGCTCATGCAGCCTCTCTCACTCGCTGGCTTCCAGAACATACACCCCTTCGCTCCCGCTGACCAGACTGAGGGTTACCGCGAGCTTATCTCGAACCTCGAGGGCTACCTCGCAACAATCACAGGCTTTGCAGGTTGTACCTTGCAGCCCAACTCGGGTGCTGCGGGCGAGTACGCAGGTCTTCTTATGATTCGCGCATACCACCAGAGCCGCGGTCAGGGCTACCGTAACATCATCCTCATCCCATCTTCAGCACACGGCACCAACCCCGCATCTGCTGCTATGGCGGGCATGAAGATTGTTATCGTGGCGTGCGACGAGAATGGTAACATCGACGTTGAGGATTTGAAGAAGAAGGCCGAGGAGCACGCATCGGAGCTCTGCGGTCTGATGGTTACATACCCCTCAACACACGGTGTATTCGAGAGCCGTATCCGCGACATCGTAGACGCTATACACGACGCTGGCGGTCAGGTATATATGGATGGTGCAAACATGAACGCACAGGTGGGTCTCACCAACCCTGGCTACATCGGCGCCGACGTATGTCACCTCAACCTCCACAAGACCTTCGCTATGCCTCACGGCGGTGGTGGTCCTGGTGTTGGCCCCGTATGCGTTGCTGAGCACCTCGTTAAGTTCTTGCCCACACACTCACTCATGGAGACTGGTGGCGAGGAGGGTATCACCGCAGTATCTTCTTCACCATGGGGCTCTGCGATGTTGTTACCCATCACCTACGGCTACATCCGCATGCTCGGCTTCGAGGGCTTGCGTCGCTCAACAGAGATGGCTATCGTGAATGCTAACTACATGTCTTCAGCCTTGAAGCACGAGTACCGCACATACTACTCTGGAGAGACTGGCCGCGTAGGTCACGAGATGATTCTCGACCTCACACGCTTCAAGCACGACTACAACATCGACTGCGGCGACATCGCACACCGCCTTATGGACTACGGCTTCCACGCTCCTACCCTCTCATTCCCCGTACACGAGACCTTGATGGTTGAGCCAACGGAGTCTGAGTCAAAGGCCGAGATGGACCGCTTCATCGAGGCACTCATCAAGATTAAGCGTGAGTGCGAGGCTGCTGCCGAGAGCGGCAACTGCGACAATGTTGTTGTCAACGCGCCCCACACCGCTAAAGAGTTGGCAGGCGAGTGGAACCACCCATACTCACGCCAGGAGGCTGCATTCCCCTTGGAGTGGATTGCTGAGGGTAAGTTCTTCCCCTATGTAACAAAGATTGACAACGGCTACGGCGATCGTAATCTCTGCTGCCGCGCAATTGAGTAATCTACCCGCTTAGGGCATCATGGGCTGCTTGACAGATGTTGAGCAGCCCTTTTTGTTTTTTCATGGTTCCGAGCGCAAAACCATATTCCTCGCATTTTAGACATCATCACTCGCATATGTATGGAATAAAAATGCAGAGTATGCAATAATATTTCATTGAAATAGTGTGAGTTTCAAATATTATCTGTATATTTGCTCGCTATAACTAATTGAAAATAAAAACATATATACACATTAAAAACACATTATTAATCATGAAAAACTTTTCAAACTACATGCTTGCGGCCTTTGCACTTGTGCTTGGCTTTGCAATGAGTGCATGTACCGAGACTCCCGACGAGCCTACACCAGGCAAGAAGGAGACAAAGGTGGAGGTAGCTGTAACTGAGACATCAGCCAGCGGTGCTACCATCGTTGTAACAACACAGAACGTAAAGGAGTTCGCCTACATCCAGCGCGACACCGAGATTCCCGCAACTGCAATCCTCCAGAGCGACGAGTTCAAAACTAAGATCGCTAACACCGAGGAGGTGACTAACACAACCCTCACAATCGATGGTTGCAACGCAGGCGAGACCTACACATTCTTCTTCGCATTCCGCCTTGCTGACAACTCTATCTACGATGAGGTTAAGCGCGTTGAGTTCACCACTACAAGCTATGGCGACAACGTATTGACAGTTGTTGACCGCATGTACGACGGTTTCGCTGTACACATCCAGATTCCCGACGAGGTTAAGGCTCGTGGCAACGCTTTGCGCTACTCTACAACCTCTATGGCGATGTTCAACTACATGAAGTCTATGGGTATGGGTTCGTACGACAACTTGCTCTACAACGCAGCACAGTGGACTACAACCGACAAGACCGTTATCTGCGACGACTACCACAGCACAGAGCGTGACGAGGATGGCGACATCATCTACGACGAGGAGGGTAACGTTGCTGGCGCAAGCTTCTACGATCCTAAGGTTCCCGGCGAGCCTGGTTTCTTCTTGGTAGGTGAGTTCGAGTATATGCAGGACACTGAGGAGCGTACAGTTCTCTACATCGACGAGGAGAGTGGCGAGATCAAGTCTAAGCGCGTTAACGACGACTCATACTGGGAGAGCACCGTATGGTGGTATCCTGCAGGCTGGCAGCCTGGCTACTACAACCCATTGTACGACTGGGTAGCTTGGTACACAGACCAGACTAACGATCCCGACAACTTCGACAACGAGAACTACTGGACTGGTTACTACGAGCGTCTCTATGTTGAGACTCTTCCCGCTGAGACTCTCGAGGGCAACGTTGATATCAAGATTACTGACATCACTCCTATCGAGGCATGTATGTCATTCACTCCCTCTGACGACGTATTGCAGTACTGCATCCTCGTATGTACAGAGTCTGAGTTCCAGACACAGATCATGCCTCTTATCGAGAACAACGAGGAGCACTTGCGCTGGTTCACTGGCTCATACTTCGCTATGATGAGCTTCGGTATCGAGATGGGTGTAGGTCCTACAGAGATGTGGCTCTCAGACTGGTTCCTTGACACTAAGGGCATGGCAGGTCAGGAGATTCGTGTTCTTGTATCTGGTATTGGTGACGCCGAGGGTAAGAAGCAGAGCTTCGCAACTACTACATTCCGTTTGCCCGAGATTACACTTCCAAAGCCTGAGGTTGTTGTCACTCCCGTAAAGAGCGATGATCCTTACACCGTGACATTCAACATCAAGAACCCCAACCCCGATAACGCTATCACCGAGGCTTACTTCGCATGTAACTACGAGCGTGAGTTCGACGCTATCCTCAAGGAGTACAGCTACACATCACTCCTCAAGGGTATGGGTAACGCTCTTGACGCTACTGCAGTGGGTCTTATCAACACACCCGAGGGCTTCAACTTCACAATCTCTTCACGCGAGAACGCTACAACACGTCTTGCAGTGCTTGCATACAACTGGGAGGGTTCAAGCAACAACCCCGACGATCCTAACACAAAGGCTGTTGCGGACTACACTACACCTAACGCAGCCTTCCCCGTACGCGTAAACTCTGAGCTCTTCACTAAGCTCCAGGGCCAGTGGGAGGCATCTGCTGACATGAAGAACTATGTTCCTGTTACTGACTCTGAGGGTAACGCTACTGGCGAGTACAAGTTCGAGAACGCTGGCACATACAAGTCACCTGTGACTATCGCTGCTGGCATCGAGTATCCTGAGACTCTCTCTGAGGAGGTTTACGACCTCTACGCAGAGTGGGGCATCAGCCGCGAGAAGACTGACGAGCTCTTCGAGGAGTTCTTGGAGATGGCTGAGCATTACAACGCTCGCACACGTGGCTTCAACCGCCTCATGTGTCTCGGCTACAACTTCGCACACCCCGACTACAACCTCGGCGTGGTACAGACTCCTTGGGACTTGTTCGTATCTGACGAGTTCTCTGTAGCTACTGTAGCGGATATGTTCTACGACTTCGGTCCTAAGTGGAACCTCGAGATTGACGCTGACGGTAGCGTATGGTTGCCTATCGACATCGAGCGTGAGTTCCCAATGTCGGCATTCTACTATGGCCTCGACTACACATTCTACATGTTGGCTATTGGCGAGCGTTCATACCTTGGTGGTGACGTAATCGGCACTGATGGCACGACTGTTGTTGAGGCTCGTTTCCCTGTTGAGGTTTCTGACGACTACAACACAATCACCATCAAGCCTATCGTTTACAAGGATTCTAAGGGCGCAACTGTTGAGACATACTATCCTTGCGTTGCACAGCTCCAGAATGGCTACGCTACACCTCTTAACCCACGCGTACGCAGCGAGGTTGTCCTCACTCGTAAGGCTGGTGCAACTGCTTCAGTTAAGGCTAACGCCGCAACTGCTAAGGTAGCATCTAAGGCTATTGCACCTATGGGCGAGGCTCGCGTACCTATGCAGCGTGTTGAGTTCTCTATGACATCATTCGAGAACATCACTCCTCGCACACAGCTCATCCCCGAGCGTAAGATCGAGGCTGGCGCTGAGGCTTACCACAAGCGTGCTAAGGCTGCTGTGGAGGCATACTACGGCATCGAGCTCTAAGCTCTGGTAGCCTAAAAGTTAGGGCTGTTCGGCAACCGCTGAACAGCCCTAATTGTTTTAAGTGACGGTTGGCAAGGCATCGAAGCTAATGCAGGCAAAACAAAATGGCGGTACCCCGAGGCACCGCCATTCTTATTTACGTCAGCTTTAAGCGCTTACTTCTCGCACACCTTCGTGAGCTCGATATCGAAGTCCGACAAGACGTTCATGTAGTTGATGAATGCCTCGTAAGCCGAGCCGTAGGGGTTGAAGTATGAGTGTACATCACCGTCAGAGAACCACTTGGTAGCCATATAGTAGAAGTGGTCAGAGTTCTGCATGAAGTGCCATACATACTCGAAGTCCTTGTTCTTAGCCTTCTTAACCTTGGGAGCGAGGGCATACAACTTAGCAAATGCCTCGTTCTGCAAATCGTTACCAAGCCATGCAGTAACATCGCGCTCCTCATCTGCCCATGACATAGCGTGGGGGCTATGCAACACTGCTACGGGCTGCAACTTCTTAGCCGCCTCGCTAACGGTAGCAAATGCCACCTCGCCGGTTGCCAACATCGCTGCGGGCAATGCCTTAACGAAGTCGAAGATGCCAGTCGAAGCCTTCTGGTGCTCACCGAAGGTCTCGTAGTCCATGAAGAGGTTTACTACATCACCTGTCTCTGCTGCCACCCAGCCAGCGAACTTATCCGCTGTGAGAGGCCACTCGGGCCAACCCTCGTTAGAGAAGCGGAAGGCGATATCGTCAGCAAGCTTGTAGTTGCGCAACAAGAGGCGGAGCTTGTTGTCGTTAGCATCGGTATATACGAAGTTTGGCGACTTCCAACCAAGGATGTGCTTAGCACCCTCTGCCAACATAGTCTTGAAGCCCAAATCCTCGACCATCTTTGCGATGTCGTCAGAGTAGATAAGCTCAGTATTGCGGAACGCTGTGGGCTTAACACCGAACTCCTCCTTAAGCATCTTAGAGTGGAGCTTAACCTCGTTCTTGAACTCCTCAGCCGAAGCCAACGCCGAGAGCGAGTGAGAGTATGTCTCACCGAGGAACTCTACACAACCCGTGTCAGCCAACTTCTTGAACGACTCCAACACCTCGGGAGCGTAGGCCTTGAACTGCTCAACAGCCGAGCCAGTGATAGAGAACGACACCTTGAAGGCGCCCTTATGCTCCTCGATAAGGCTCAAGAGCAAGGCATTCATAGGCAAGTAGCACTCGCGAGCCACCTTCTGCATGATAGCGCGGTTGGTGAAGTCGTCGAGGTAGTTGTGGTCATTGCCCATCTGGAAGAAACGATAGGTCTTCAAACGCCAGGGCTGGTGCACCTGAAAATAGAAACAAACAGTCTTCATATATATATTCGTTTTTTATTTATTACACTTGTCGATAGCCTGCTGG
>JAZRAT010000002.1:0-4655 GCA_045634725.1 Alistipes sp.
GTTGTCGCTTCGTCAGAACCTCGCATCGCGCATCCTTGACCTCGAGAAGGCTGCTCTCTTCGAGAAGTACTCGGAGAAGGTGGGCGAGATTATCTCTGGTGAGGTATATCAGGTGTGGAAGCGCGAGGTGCTTTTGTTGGATGACGAGGAGAACGAGCTCATCCTTCCTAAGTCGGAGCAGATTCCGGGCGACTTCTACCGCAAGGGCGACACCATCAAGGCTATCGTTAAGAGCGTAGAGCTCAACAACAACCAGCCCCGCATCATCCTTTCGCGTACGGCTAATCAGTTCTTGGAGCGACTCTTCGAGCAGGAGGTGCCTGAGATTTACGATGGCCTTATCACCATCAAGAACATTGCACGTATCCCGGGCGAGAGAGCAAAGGTTGCCGTAAAGTCTTACGACGACCGCATCGACCCCGTAGGTGCTTGTGTCGGCATGAAGGGCTCGCGTATCTACACCGTGGTTAAGGAGTTGCGCAACGAGAACATCGACGTTGTGAACTACACAGCAAACACATCGCTAATGATTCAGCGTTCGTTGAACCCCGCAAAGATTTCGACTATCACAATCGACGAGGAGCGTAAGACAGCATCGGTATACTTGAAGCCCGAGGAGGTATCTTTGGCTATCGGTAAGGGTGGTCTTAACATCCGTCTCTCGAAGATGCTCACAGGCTATGACATCGACGTATATCGTGAGATTGAGGAGGAGGATGTGGCACTCACAGAGTTTGCAGACGAGATCGAGGGTTGGATTATCGATGCGCTTAAGAATGCTGGTTTCGACACTGCAAAGAGCGTATTGGAGCTCTCTGTAGATGAGGTGGCACACCGCGCAGACCTCGAGGTTGAGCAGGCTGAGGCCGTAGTAGCTGTGCTTAAGGCAGAGTTCGAGTAGAGTAGATAACGATTAATGAAAGGAGAATTTAATGGATAATAGCAAGAAGATAAGACTTATACAGGTGGCGAAGGAGTTTAAGGTGGGCTTTAATACGCTTGCTGACTATCTCCAGCGCAAGGGCCTGCAGAGCGATTGCTCGCCCTCATCACCCGTATCTGCAGAGGTGTATGCAGTACTCGAGAAGGAGTTTGGCCGTAACCGTCAGTCGGGCAACGAGCGCAATGCTGTGCGTGAGCGCATTCAGTCGAAGGGCTCGGTGAGCATCAACTCGCAGAACGCCAAGGAGATTGAAGAGGAGGAGGTTGTGGTTAAGAGCAACGTCATCAGCGTGAAGGATGAGGTTCGTGGTCCCAAGATTTTGGGTAAGATAGACCTCGATGGCAAGAAGAAGGAGGAGGCACCCGCACCCGTAGAGGTGAAGGAGGAGCCTAAGCCAGCACCTGCACCCGTAGTGGAGGAGTCCAAGCGCGAGGAGCCCAAGCCTGCACCCGCAGAGCCTAAGGTAGAGCCCAAGCCCGCACCCGTAGCTGAGGAGCACAAGCATGAGGAGGTGGCAGAGGAGCCCAAGCGCGACTCGGTATATCGTCCTCAGGTATCGCAGCTCGATGGCCCCAAGATTCTCGGTACGATGGACGTATCGAACATGGTCCCCGGTGGCAAGCACAAGCGTAAGCGTCTCGAGAAGGAGAAGGTGAACGTTGCGAAGGAGGGTAAGAATGTTGGTAAGCCCGAGAAGGGTGGCCAGAAGGGTGGTAACAACAACCCCAACGCCAACCAGAACAACAACCAGCAGGCACAACAGCAGTCAAAGAAGAATAAGAAGCAGAAGCAGCAGCCCAAGCCCGTTGTACGCCCCGAGGTATCGGACGAGGAGGTACAGAAGCAGGTTAAGGACACCTTGGCACGTCTTACAGCCAAGGGTACAAAGTCTAAGGGTGCGAAGTATCGTAAGGAGAAGCGTGAGGAGGTTCGTGAGCGCATGAACGAGGAGATGGAGCGCGAGGAGATGGAGCGCAGCGTGCTCAAGGTTACGGAGTTCGTAACCGTGAGTGAGCTCGCTACCATGATGAACGTATCGCCCATGGAGGTCATCTCGGCATGTATGAACCTCGGCCTTATGGTATCTATCAACCAGCGTCTCGACGCCGAGGCTTTGGTTGTTGTGGCTGAGGAGTTCGGCTTCACCGTAGAGTTCGTATCGGTGGAGATTCAGGAGGCTATCGAGGCCGATGCTGACACCGAGGATGAGCTCGTGGCACGTCCCCCTATCGTTACCGTAATGGGTCACGTAGACCACGGTAAGACATCGCTCTTGGATAACATCCGTAAGACAAACGTTACGGCTGGCGAGGCAGGTGGTATCACCCAGCACATCGGTGCTTACTCTGTAGAGCTCAACGGCCAGAAGATTACGTTCCTCGATACCCCAGGTCACGAGGCCTTCACCGCTATGCGTGCGCGTGGTGCCAAGATGACCGACGTGGCTATCATCATCGTTGCTGCCGACGACAGCGTCATGCCTCAGACCGTCGAGGCTATCAACCATGCCTCGGCAGCAGGTGTGCCTATGGTGTTCGCTATCAATAAGATGGATAAGCCCCAGGCAAACTCTGACCGCATCCGCGAGCAGCTCTCGGCAATGAACTACCTCGTGGAGGATTGGGGTGGTAAGTACCAGTGCCAGGAGGTATCTGCAAAGAAGGGTATGAACCTCGACAAGCTCCTCGAGAAGGTATTGCTCGAGGCCGAGATGCTCGAGCTTAAGGCTAACCCCGACCGTAAGGCTTCGGGTGCCGTTATCGAGTCTATGTTGGATAAGGGTCGTGGCTACGTCGCTACAATCATGGTTCAGAACGGTACTCTCCGCGTGGGTGACGTATTGCTCTCGGGTACATACACAGGCCGCGTGAAGGCTATGTTCGACGAGAACGGTAAGAAGGTTACCGCAGCAGGTCCTTCAACTCCCGTACAGGTGCTCGGCCTTAACGGTGCGCCACAGGCGGGTGATACGTTCAACGTTATGGATGACGACCGCTCGGCACGCGAGATTGCTAACAAGCGTGAGCAGTTGCAGCGTATGCAGGGTATCATGACACAGAAGCACGTTACACTCGACGAGATTGGTCGCCGTATCGCTATCGGCTCGTTCAAGGAGCTTAACATCATCGTTAAGGGTGACGTGGACGGCTCTGTGGAGGCTATGTCAGGCTCACTCATCAAGCTCTCGAAGGAGACTGTACAGGTTAACGTTATCCACTCTGCTGTGGGTCAGATTTCTGAGTCTGACGTACTCCTCGCTGCCGCATCTAACGCCATCATCGTGGGCTTCCAGGTGCGTCCCTCAGCCGCAGCGCGTAAGGCTGCCGAGAAGGAGCAGATCGATATCCGCCTCTACTCTATCATCTACGACGCTATCAACGAGATTAAGGACGCTATCGAGGGTATGCTCGAGCCCGTCATGAAGGAGGAGATCGTATGCTCTACCGAGGTACTCGAGACCTTCAAGATCTCAAAGGTGGGTACTGTTGCGGGCTGTATCGTTCGCGAGGGTCGCATGCAGCGTAACACACCTATTCGTGTCATCCGCGATGGTATCGTTATCTACACAGGTAAGCTCGGCTCACTCCGCCGTTTCAAGGACGACGTGAAGGAGGTTACCGTAGGTCAGGATTGCGGTCTTAACATCGAGTCGTACAACGATATTAAGGTTGGCGATATTATCGAGGGTTACGAGCAGGTTGAAGTAAAACGCAAGTAGTTTTGATGTGATAACGGCGCATCTACTGCCGCTAACAAAATATGTCTGCAATGGGCAGTACGCCCAAGTACAGCCCATCGCAGCCAATTTTGCCGAGCGTTGTATCTGCACCATTCTGACATCAAAACGGTATCGCGCTGATGAGGGTCGGAAATTGTATTTTCTGATAACAAATTGGTGTAACACTTTGGAAATAATAAACAATTACCTAAAATACAACTTAAAGAGATGAACAACATTAAGTTTACAACTGCAGCCGAGGCTGTTAAGTGCATCAAGTCGGGTGATCACATTCACCTTAGTTCAGTAGCGTCAGCTCCTCAGTGCCTCATCAAGGCAATGTGTGACCGTGGCCGCAATGGTGAGTTCAAGGATGTTCACATCCACCACCTCCACACCGAGGGTCCCGCACCCTATGCTGAGCCCGAGTTCGAGGGCGTATTCCAGCTCGACTCATTCTTCGTGGGTGGCAACGTGCGTAAGGTGACTCAGGCAGGCTTCGCTGACTACATTCCAATCTTCCTCTCTGAGACTCAGAAGCTCTATCGTTCAGGCGCAGTGCCCTGTAACGTGGCTATGATTCAGGTATCTCGCCCCGACAAGCACGGCTACGTGTCACTCGGTACTTCAGTAGATGCTACACTCGCAGCCGTAGAGTGCGCAGACTACGTTATCGCAGTGGTTAACAAGTACGTTCCCCGTTCGTTCGGTGACGCTATGATCCACAGCTCACGCATCAACTTCTTCGTTGAGGACGACCAGCCACTCGAGGAGGCACACTTCACAACTCCTAACGAGGTGGAGACAAAGATCGGTAACCTCTGTGCAGGTCTTATCGAGGATGGTGCTACACTCCAGATGGGTATCGGTGCTATTCCTAACGCAGTTCTCGCGCAGCTCGGCAACCACAAGAACCTTGGTGTTCACACCGAGATGTTCGCCGATGGCGTGCTTCCCCTCGTAGAGAAGGGCGTAATCAACGGCGCATTGAAG
>JAZRAT010000003.1:0-3329 GCA_045634725.1 Alistipes sp.
ACCATGCAGAAAAGAATTATTGAGTGCGTACCTAACTTCTCTGAGGGTCGCAACGCTGAGGTAATCAAGCAGATTACAGATGTCATCGACGCAGCTAAGGGCGTTAAGCTCTTGGATGTTGATCCAGGTGAGGCTACAAACCGCACCGTTGTAACCTTCGTAGGTGAGCCCGAGGCAGTATGCGATGCTGCGGTTGCTGCTATCAAGCGCGCTACTGAGCTTATCGATATGCGCCAGCACAAGGGTGCACACCCTCGTATGGGTGCTTGCGACGTATGCCCCTTGATTCCCGTATCAGGCATCACACTTGAGGAGTGCGCAGAGCTCGCACGTGCTCTTGCAAAGCGCATCTCTGAGGAGACAAACGTTCCTACATACTGCTACGAGGCTGCAGCATTCACTCCCGAGCGTCGCAACCTCGCAGTATGTCGTGCAGGTGAGTACGAGGCATTGCCCGAGAAGATGATGGACGAGAAGCGTAAGCCCGACTTCGGTGCTCGCCCCTACGATGAGGGTGTCGCAAAGACTGGTGCTACAGCCGTAGGTGCACGCGACTTCTTGGTTGCTGTAAACTACAACCTCAACACTACATCTACACGCCGTGCTAACGCTATCGCCTTCGACGTTCGCGAGAAGGGTCGTCCTATGCGTGAGGGTAACCCCATCGTAGGTAAGATCATGAAGGACGAGAACGGCAACACCATCATGAAGCCCGGTACACTCAAGGCATGTAAGGCTATCGGCTGGTTCATCGAGGAGTACGGCATCGCACAGGTGTCTATGAATATGACAAATCTCTCTATCACACCTCTTCATGTGGCGTTCGACGAGGTATGCCGTGCAGCAGATGCTCGTGGTGTACGCGTTACAGGTGCCGAGATCGTAGGTCTTGTACCAAAGAGCTGCTTGGTAGAGGCAGGTCGTCACTTCTTGCGTAAGCAGAACCGCTCAACAGGTTTGCCCGAGCGCGAGTTGGTACGCATCGCTATCGAGTCAATGGGTCTCTCTAACCTCAAGCCATTCAACCCTGAGGAGAAGGTCGTAGAGTATATCCTCGAGGCTGAGGAGAGCAAGGGCGTTAAGAAGCTCGTAGATATGACATGCACAGGCTTTGCTGAGGAGACAGCGAGCGAGTCACCCGCACCTGGTGGTGGTTCAATCTCTGCATACATGGGTGCTTTGGCTGCTGCGCTCGGCACCATGGTTGCAAACCTCTCTTCACACAAGGCTGGCTGGGATGACCGTTGGGAGTACTTCTCTAACTGGGCAGACAACGGCATGGGCGTTATGAACGAGTTGTTGTACTTGGTAGACGAGGATACCGCTGCGTTCAACAAGATTATGGACGTATTCGGCATGCCTAAGGGCACTGAGGAGGAGAAGGCAGCACGCGCTGAGGCTATGGAGGCTGCTACGCTCTACGCTACACAGGTGCCTTTGCGCACAATGAAGGCAGCGTACAAGGCATTCGATGTTGTTCGCGCTATGGCTGAGGAGGGTAACCCCAACTCTGTATCTGATGCTGGTGTAGGTGCTTTGGCTGCACGCTCTGCAGTTATGGGTGCTTGCCTCAATGTTAAGATCAACGCTGCAGGCCTTAAGGATAGAGCTACTGCCGAGGCATTGGTTAAGGAGGCAGAGGAGATTCAGGCTGCTGCACAGAAGGCAGAGGCTGAGATCTTGGCAGTTGTAGAGAGCAAAATTTAATTTACCTTACCCATTAAATTCTAATCACAGTTATGACAGACTTTCAGAAAGATATATTAGCAGGTATTCCCGATCCATTGCCCGCACCTAAGGCATACGATCCCAATGCTAACCACGCACCCAAGCGTAAGGATATCCTCACTGACGAGGAGAAGAAGCTCGCCTTGGCAAACGCCTTGCGTTACTTCCCCGCGAAGCACCACGCAGAGCTCGCTCCCGAGTTCTTGGAGGAGCTTAAGACCTACGGTCGTATCTACATGTATCGCTTGCGCCCCGACTACGAGATGTACGCACGCTCAATCGACGAGTATCCCGCACGCTCACGTCAGGCTGCTGCCATCATGCTCATGATTCAGAACAACCTCGATAAGGCCGTAGCACAGCACCCACACGAGCTTATCACCTATGGTGGTAACGGTGCGGTGTTCCAGAACTGGGCACAGTATCGCTTGGCTATGAAGTACTTGGCAGAGATGACCGACGAGCAGACCCTCGTTATGTACTCTGGTCACCCACTCGGCTTGTTCCCATCACACAAGGATGCACCACGCGTCATCGTAACCAATGGTATGGTTATTCCTAACCACTCATCACAGGATGATTGGGAGCGCTTCAACGCTATGGGCGTATCGCAGTATGGTCAGATGACCGCTGGCTCATATATGTACATCGGCCCTCAGGGTATCGTACACGGCACAACAATCACCGTTATGAACGCTGCCCGCAAGCGTATGAAGCCTGGCCAGACAGACTTGAAGGGTATGTTGTTCGTGACTGCAGGTCTTGGTGGTATGTCGGGTGCACAGCCTAAGGCTGGTAACATTTCGGGCGTTGTGAGCATCACCGCCGAGGTGAACATCGCTGCTGCCGAGAAGCGCCACAAGCAGGGCTGGGTGGATGAACTCTACTCATCACTCGACGAGCTTATCCCACGCGTTAAGCAGGCAGTGGAGAACAAGGAGGTTATCTCATTCGCATACGTAGGCAACGTCGTAGACCTCTGGGAGCGCCTCGCTGAGGAGAATATCAACGTGGATCTCGGCTCTGACCAGACATCGTTGCACAACCCCTGGGCTGGTGGTTACTACCCCGTGGGTTACTCATACGAGGAGTCTAATCGCATGATGGCCGAGGAGCCTGAGCGCTTCCACGAGTGCGTACGCGAGTCATTGCGCCGCCATGTGGCAGCCGTAAACAAGCTCACCGCACGCGGCATGTACTTCTTCGACTACGGTAACGCCTTCTTGTTGGAGTCTTCACGCGCAGGTGCAGACATCATGGCTGAGAATGGCAAGTTCCGCTACCCATCATATGTTCAGGACATCATGGGTCCCATGTTCTTCGACTACGGCTTCGGCCCCTTCCGTTGGGTATGTACATCGGGCAAGGAGGAGGATCTCGTGACATCTGACCGCATTGCAGCAGAGGTTCTTGAGGAGATGCTCAAGGAGGCTCCCGCAGAGATTCAGGGTCAGTTGGCTGACAACCTCCACTGGATTCGCGAGGCTATGGAGAACAAGCTCGTCGTAGGCTCACAGGCTCGTATCCTCTACGCAGACTCTGAGGGCCGTACACGCATCGCCTTGGCATTCAACGAGGCTATCAAGCGTGGCGAGATTTCG
>JAZRAT010000004.1:0-10304 GCA_045634725.1 Alistipes sp.
TACATGTATCGGCGAGTGCCCCGTTGAGGCAATTTCAGCAGGTGACATCTATGTAATCGACTCATCAAAGTGCATCGACTGCGGTACTTGCGCAGGCGTTTGTCCTTCTGAGGCTATTGCTCCTGAGGCATAATCTACCTCGCAAGAGAGAGATTACTTGAGGACTGTCTTTCGGGGCAGTCCTATTTTTTTTAATGAGTAATGGGAAATGAGGAATTAGTAATAATGGCACTACTGCTGTCATGCTGAACACACACTATGTCATTCTGAACGAAGTGAAGAATCTCCTCAATGACAATACATTATGTACTCTGTCGCTTGTCGGCTTCGAGGAGATGCTTCGCGCTGCTCAGCATGACATACCGAGCGAATAAGATTACTAATTGCTAATTACTAACTACTAATTACTATGAAGCATCCGCTACGAAGTGTTATTATTATAGGTGCCACCTCGGGGATCGGCCGTGCCGTTACAGAGAGGCTTGTGGCCGAAGGTGTTCGCGTAGGCATCGCGGGCAGGCGTGAGGAGAGGCTCAAGGAGATACAGGAGCGCTTTGGCGCAGAGCGCATTAGCTACCGCGTGATGGATGTCACCGAGGCCACGGCAACCGTTGCTCTCGACGAACTCATCGCCGAGGTGGGCACACCCGATGTGCTCCTCTACGCCTCGGGCATAGGCAAGCAGAACCCCACGCTCGATGCCGACATCGAACTACGCACCGTGGCTACCAACTGCATGGGCATGGTGCGCCTCGTCGACCACTTCGCCAACTATGTCAAGCGCACCCCCGCCTACGACAAAAAGCATAAGGCGCACATCGCCGTTATCACCTCCGTGGCGGGAACTATGGGCATGGGCCCCGCACCCGCCTACTCGGCGACCAAGAGCATGCAGAGTGCCTACCTCGTCGCCCTCGCGCAACACGCCCGCATGGAGCGTATACCCTTGAGTGTGGGAGACATACGCCCGGGCTTCGTGGCCACCGACATCCTCAACCCCGAGAAGCGCTACCCCATGCTTATGAGCGTTGAGCGTGCCTCGCAGTTTGTCGCGCAGTCGCTCCGCAGGCGTCGTCGCATCACGATTTTCGATTGGCGCTATAGGCTCTTGGTGGGCTTTTGGCGTTGCATACCCCGCTGCGTATGGGAGCGCCTCACGATGATACGAAACTAAAAATAGCCCCGAATTGGGGCTATTTTTTGCTAATTAGTAATGAGGAATTAGTAATAATGGCTCTACATGCTGTCATTCTGAACGTAGTGAAGAATCTCCTCAATGACAATACATTATGTGCTTTGACTCTTGTCGGCTTCGAGGGGATTCTTCGTTACACTCAGAATGACATCGTATAATGCCAACATTGGCAACGCCCATTACTAATTGCTAATTAATAATTTATATATATCCTCTACTTAACCGCTTTTACCTTGTAACCTGCTGATTTGAGTAACTCGAGGACACCCTCCTCGCCAGGCAAGTGTCCCGCGCCAACAACGAACAATGTGGGCTTCGCCTCCATAATCGCGGGCATGGCCTCCACCCATCGGCGGTTGCGGTCGGTAATCATCTCGGCGAACTCCTCGGGTGTCATCTCGCCCGTTACGACGCTCCTCTCCGTGAGCGCGTGTATGCCCTTCATGTCGAACGAGAAGTATGCCTCGGTCATCGCCTTCATCTCCGCGAGCATCGCCTCCTTGTCATCCACCAACTTCAGCAACGCCTCGCGCTCCTCGTCGTCGGTAGTCTCGCCATAGAGCAACTCCATCTGGAACTCCACACTCTCGAAGCCTCCCACAGCCAAGCCACGCTTGCGTGCCTCCTTTTGGAAGTAGCTATCAATGAGGTCGTTAGGATTGAAGTTGGGCGTAATCTTCATAAACTCAAGAAGTCCGAGTTGCATGGCCAACACCGAGGGTCGCATCCTTCCCAACTGCTCACGCAGCATGGGGTGGCTGAGGTCTACGCCCATCGCGCCACGCACATAGGCATTGATGCGCTCCATCTCCTCGGCCGTGAACATATCGCTGACGTACTTGCCCTCGGGGAGCATCATCGCCTGCATCATAGCTAGTTGCGCCGCCTGCTCCGCGAGCATATCCACCTCGCCGTATACCTGACCCACCGAGGCGAAGGCCTCCTTCATGCCCGCAATCTCATCGGCAAACGATGCGGGGGCAAGGTGGTAAGTACCAACAACATAGGATGCCTCCTTGAGGCCGTTGCCCGAAATCTTGTAGAGCAACTGCGCATTGGCACTGCCATAGAGGGCGAGCGCCAAACATAGTGTACCAAAAAACTTTCTCATACTCCAACACATATTATTTAGTACGTACAAAGCGCAATGAGTGGGGCGTGGTCTGCTTGATGATGATGCGCTCGTCGAAGGCGTACTCGCGATACAACTCGTCGTTATAGTAGCGTATGGTCACGAGCACCACATCCTCCTGCTTCTCCACGTCGAAGCCATCGGCCATAAGCTCCGATATAGCCTCGTCGATATGCCACGAAGCATCCACGGCGATGTAGAGGTCTACGGCCGAGTTGTGCACGAGGTTGATGCGTATGCGGTGGCTATCGAAGGTGGCGAACAGGCGCGCGAACTTCTCCTCGAGCACGAACGACAAATCGCGCGAGTGTAGTTTCAGAAGCACCTGATTCTCCTTGTGTATCATGATAGGCTCGTAGGCGCGCTCCACATCTCCCGTGATTACCGAGCCCGAAGCGTGCTTATTGCCGAAGGGGCGCACATATAGTGGTATGTTCTTCTGTTGCAGGGGCTTGATGGTCTTGGGGTGGATGATCTGCGCACCGCTGTAGGCCATCTCTATGGTGTCCATGTAATTAAGATGCTCAATCTTCTTGGCATCGGGGAACTTCTTGGGGTCGGCATTGAGGATGCCATCCACATCCTTCCACACGCTCATCGACTCGGCATCGAGGACATTCGCCACGATGGCCGCCGAGTAGTCCGAGCCCTCGCGTCCGAGTGTCGTTGTTGTGCCGTCGGGAGCACCGCCAATGAAGCCCTGACCCACGAATACGCCGACGGGGCTGTCGGCAATCTCGCGCTTGAGGCGCACGGCCGTAGCCTCGAGGTTTACGTTGGCATCCTTATGTCGCTGCTCGGTGAGGAAGGCAGGGCGCATATCCACCCAACGGTTTGCCACGCCATGGCCATTCAGGTAGTTCGAGATGATGGTCGTAGATACCAACTCGCCATATGCCACGATGGTGTCGTACCACAACTCGGCATCCGAGGCGCGATAGATGGTGTTACGCACGATGTTACGCAACTGCTCGAAGAGCGTGTCCACCTGCTCGATGGTGATGTCGGCACCCATGAGGTCGTCAATTATGGTGCGGTGATAGGCGTAGCTCTCGTCTATACGGCTGATAGCCAAGGCCTCGTCGCCCTGTTGCATCGCCGCGAAGACACCCTCAAGGGCGTTTGTTGTCTTACCCATGGCCGAGACTATGATGAAGAGTTCGCTCTCGCCAGTCACTATATCGAGGAGGTTGCGCACACCGTCCGCATTCTTAACCGAAGCACCTCCAAATTTATATACTTTCATAGAGTTCTGTAGTTTGAATTTTCATGAAAACTTTGATACAAAGTTAGCATAATATTTCAGAAAATGCTCTGCGGCGCGCACGATTTTTGGGCGACGACTAAAAATATCCCGATAGCGAGAGGTGGTTTGCAATAAAATTTTTATCTTTGTAAGTTGAAAATTATGTAGCTATGAACAAGAAAGTGCTCGTGGCAGGTGGCGCAGGATATATCGGCTCGCACACCGCAGTAGAGCTTATAAACGCTGGATATGAGGTCGTTATCGTCGACAACTTCTCCAATAGCGATGCCTCGAGTCTCGAGGGCATACATAAGATTACGGGCGTAGCCCCCACCTTCGTCGAGGCAGACTGCTGCGACAAGGAGGCCATGCGTCGCGTATTCGAGGCCCACGACTTCGACTCGGCCATCCACTTCGCCGCCTTCAAGGCTGTGGGTGAGTCGGTGGCAGAGCCCATGAAGTACTACCGCAACAACCTCGTCTCGCTGGTCAACATCCTCGAACTTATGAGGGAGTATGGTCGCCACAATGTGGTTTTCTCCTCTTCGGCTACGGTCTATGGTGATGCCGACGTGCTCCCCGTTACGGAGCTCACACCCCGTAAGCCCGCGACATCGCCCTATGGCAATACCAAGCAGATGAGCGAGGATATACTTCGTGATATGGTCTCGGCAACAGAGAACCTCTCGGGCATCGCGCTCCGCTACTTCAATCCCATCGGTGCGCACCCCTCGGCACTCATCGGCGAGTTGCCCCGTGGTGTTCCGAACAACCTCGTGCCCTACATCACGCAGACCGCAGCAGGCATACGCGAGTGTCTGAGCATCTTCGGTGACGACTACCCCACCCCCGATGGCTCGTGCCTGCGCGACTACATCGACATCGTCGACCTTGCCCGCGCACACGTCGTGGCTATAGACCGCATGGTGGAGGGTAAGAACACCGCACGCTACGAGGTCTTCAACATCGGCACAGGCAAGCCCCTCTCGGTCTTCGAACTCGTCAAGGGCTTCGAGGAGGCTAACGACCTGAAACTCAACTACAAGGTAGCACCCCGCCGTGCTGGTGACGTGACGGCCGTATGGGCAGATACAACGCGTGCTAACGATGTTCTTGGCTGGCGTGCCGAGCGCGAACTACGCGATACGCTACGTGCCGCATGGGCATGGGAGCGACACGTGCGAAACATCTAACAATTCATACATAGCGTTATACTTAATACTATAGAACTGATCGAATATGAAGAAGATACTCATTTTTGTGCTTTTTGCACTTCTTGCCATACCCTCGGCTGAGGCCAAGCGCCGTGAGAGCGCCGAGGAGATTGAGCGAAAGACTCGCCACTACTCGGGTTGGGAGTGGGGAGCCTCGGGCCGTGCCAACCTCATCTTCTACGAACTCGACTACATGCGCGTAGCCAAGGAGCGCCCCGTCAGCGCATACAAGGCGCACGCCAAGTTCGGCGGTAGCATCCTCGTCAATGGTGGCTACTTCATCAACAACCACTGGAAGGTGGGCATGGAGCTCGGTGCGCAGATACAGTACGACTACACCTCGGTGCCCATCTACGCCACCGCCCACTACTACTACGGCACACGCAAGAATTGCTTCTTCAACTTCCTCAACCTCGGTACTAACGCCGTGTTTACTAAGGGTGTACGCTTTGGTGCTACGGGAGCTGGTGGTCTCGGTGTGCGCATCCAGAGCCCCGACAGCGACATCAAGTACGACCTCACACTTGGCTACCAGGCGCTGATGATGAACCCCCGTCCCGTCATCAAGGAGCCCTTTGGCTATAGCCCCAAGGATGTCAACCGCAAGCGCCTCGACCAGTGCGTCTTTATCGGTTTAGGCGTGACGTTCTAACCCACCCAAACACTTAGACTATGGACATTTCATCACCACATATGCTACGCTGGTTGCACGACCTGATGCTCGACATGGGCTTCTCGCAGTCTATAGCCAACAGATTCGATGGCTGGCTGATGCTCGTTGGCATCATCCTCTGCGTGCTTGTCATCAACGCCATCATGCGTCGTGGCGTGATACGCCTTGTGCACTGGATGGTACACCACACCAAGTTCACATGGGACGAGATAATCTTCGACGACAAGGTCATGAACCGCTTCTGCAACATCCTCATGCCCATCATCTTCAAGATTGCCATGCCCTCGGTCATCGTCGCCCTCGACATCACGGGCCGATGGCTTCAGGGTGCTCTCTACAGCGTCGTCGAGATATGGACCGTGCTTGCGGGTCTGCTCTTCATCTACTCGCTCCTCAGGGCCTTGTACGAGCTCCTGGAGCAACGCCCAGGCATGCAGGGTAAGCCCATCCGTGGACTGTTGCAGACCTGTCAGGTGATACTCATCATCATCGGCCTTATTCTCATCGTCTCGATTCTCATCCGCAAGTCGCCCATGCTCCTGCTCACAGGTCTTGGTGCCTCGGCGGCCGTCATATCGTTCATCTTCAAGGATAGCCTCATGGGCCTCATCGCGGGCATACAGCTCTCGCTCAACAACATGCTCAAGGTTGGCGACTGGATTGAGATGCCCTCGCGAGGTATCGATGGCGTCGTGGAGGAGGTCACGCTCACCACAATCAAGATTCGCGCGTGGAACAACACCCTTCAAACCATCCCTCCCTACCTCCTTATCAGCGAGCCTTTTGACAATTGGCAGGCTATGTTCGAGTCGGGAGGCCGACGCATCAAGCGCTCACTCAACATCGACATCACCTCTATCGCCTTTGCCGACGACGCCCTCGTTGAGCGCCTTCGCACCAACGATGCCACACGCGACATTATGGTGGGCGTAGCGACTGAAAGCATTGAGGGTGTGCGCTTTACGAATGTAGACTTGTTCATCAAGTGCGTCAACCGCTTTATCGACCAGCACCCCCGCATCAACCACGATATGCTCTCTATGGTTCGTCAGCTACAGCCTACGGAGTGGGGCTTGCCCGTTGAGATGTACTTCTTCACGAAGGATGTCAAGTGGGTTCCACACGAGCACCTGCAGACCGAGATTGTATCGCACGTCTTGGCCCTCGCACCCTTGTTCGATGTCCGCATCTATCAGGCGCCCACAACGATGGACTTGCGCCGTTAACCCATTAACCTATACAACAATAGCCACCCCTCAAGGTGGCTATCTTGTTTATTTACCCTCAACTATATCTCACGCCTATTCAGAAGTGCGTGAGTTATAGTCAATTCATCTACATACTCTAACTCATCGCCAAAGCCTATGCCTCGCGCTATGGTCGTAACCTTGACATCGGGGAATGCCTTGAGGCGACTCATCAGGTAGAAGAGCGTCGTCTCACCCTCGACCGACGTGGATATGGCTATAATCACCTCTTTGACGGCTCCTGTGAGCAGTTTGTCGCACAGCAGGTCAATCTTCAGGTCGGAGGGTCCCACGCCCTGCATAGGCGAGATAACGCCACCCAGAACATGATATATACCACGATACTGACCCGTATTCTCTATCGACATGAGGTCTGCCACCTGCTCCACAACGCATATGGTCGAGTGGTCGCGGTTGGTGTTCTGACATATGGGGCATAGTTCGGAATCCGAGAGGTTGTTGCACCCCTTGCAGTAGCGTATATCGTGGCGGAAGCGCGCAATGCTATTGGAGAGCGAATCGACGGTCTCGGTCTCCATTTTGAGCATGTGCATAGCGAGGCGTAGTGCCGTACGGCGACCTATGCCAGGCAGGCGCTGCAACTCCGCGCATACATCATCAAGCAACTTTGACATGGCGCGAACTATATTATCTCTATGTTAGCACTACGCACCCAGCCCTTCTCGCCATCTGCGAAGCGCACCTCGCTCCACTGGCCCTGCTTGCGCTCTACCTCCACGGTGACACCCTGCGAGGGCTCACGGATAATCTTCGAGCCACTATCGGGCGATGCGTGCACGGGTGTTGTATCCGAGGCGAGTATCACAGCGCGGTTGTCCACCTCCGCAGCACGAAGCTGTGAGAGCGACAGTGCCGTGCCGAGGATGAATACCACCGCTACAATCAGCGCGAGGAAGAAGGCCACCTTGCGCACTACGACATTGACACTCAGCAAGTAAACCACGAGCGCCACAAGCGCCACGCCCAGCATCGCGAGCGAGAGCACCGCCCAGCCATTCGTGGTCATAGCACCCGCCACAGAGCGCCACACGCGCACAACAAAGCTCTCGGGCACAGCCTCCGTGTCGTTTGTATAGTCCTTGGCTATGTCGAGGTTGTAGCATGCATCGTCAAGCGTGGGGTCTACCTTGAGTGCGCGCTCATAGTTCAGCACCGCACGACCCAACTCACCACCCGCAAAGGGGCGCGACGACGTGCTCTGCTGACCCATCTTGAAGTAGGCATTCGCGAGGTTGTAATATACCTCTGCCGAGGCGTAGTCATTGGCCACAACGGTCTCGAAGGCCTCAACAGCCTCGGCATACTCCTTTGCATTGTATGCCTCGATGCCCGCCTTCCAGCTTGCGCGTGCCGTAGTCTTATTGTCGGCAGCACGGAGGGGTGTGCTCACTGCCACACACGCCACCGCCACAAGCGCCATACACATTATATTATATAGTCTCTCTCTCATACTCTAACGTTTTACCACCGACTCAATCTTCGAAATCACCTCCACGGCCTCGGCATAAATATCGGTCATCTCGCCCGATGCCGAGGGTGCATACTGCGCCTCCTCGGAGCGCGATATAACCTCGCAGAACTGCTCTGCCGTAGCCTCCGCCACATTACGACGGTATAGCTCCTCGCGTATCTTCTCCTTCGTGAGGCTCGCAACGGGGATGTTGAACTTGTCGCCTATGTATCCCCACATCGCGTGCAACATCTCCTCGTAGAAGGCGTGACGATTCTGCTCAGTCATGTATCGCTCCGCCATGCGCAGACGCTGTACCGCCATCTTGTCGGCATGACGCATACGGCGTGCTACGGTGTTGTTACGCTCACGGATGCGCTTGCGCAACAGAGCATATGCCGTGATGAACAACGCCACCATGGCCACAATCACCAACCAGTACAACGGTGTGAGCAGGAAGGCTGTTGTCGCCCTCTTGGGTAGCTTACCCGTATGTATGAAGCGTATGTCGCGGTCGAGCTGACGCATGGGGCCTCCGTAGTTGTAGTTCGACGTCGCGGATGTGGTGGGTTTTATGCTACCATCATCCTTCACAACCAGCGTGAAGGGCTCTGTCGACAGTCTCTCGTAGGCCTTGGTCTCGGGGTTGAAGAACGAGAACTCGATGCTCGGTATGGTGAACGTACCCGCCGAGCGTGCCACAAAGGGGTAGGTGTATGTAAGGCTTCCCGTAGTTCCCGTAGCCGTGATTTGGCAGTTGTCCACAACCTTGGTGTCGTAGACCTCGAAGCTCTCGGGGAGCGTTATGCGTGGTGCGGTTATAAACTTGAGGTTGCCCGTGCCCGATATGGTAAGCTCGAGCTGGTCGGCACTGTTGGCATCAATCTCCGCCTGGGGCATGGTGCTTCGTAGCGAGAAGTTACCCACCGCGCCGTTGAACGACTGCGGAGCACCCGCGGGGAACTCCTTAACATTTATGGTTACGGGAGCACTCTTCAGCTCGCGCGACAGACGATATACCTGACGGCCACCGAAGATGGGGTCGTAGTTGCGCCTGTCCTGCACCACTACCTGCGCCACGACATCCATCACGGCCTCGGGGATTACTATCTTGCCACTCTCCTGTGGCGAGAGAAGCAACTCTGTTATCTTGTAGGTCTCGTAGACCCTACCGTTGTACTCCTCACGCGAGGGAGCGTTGTCGAACGATAGCTCCTGCGACCAGAAGCCATCGAATGGGGGCATGGTGAGACTCTCGATGTTCTCCACCGATACGCGCGTGTAGAGCACCAGCGAGGCACGCAACGACTCGCCCTTGTATAACTCTGTATCTGAGACCTTTAGGCGTAGCACGATATCCTCCTTGCCTATGCTACTCTCGGGCGATGTGCTGGTGTTGTTACCCGCTCCTGCGCCCTGCTTCTCGGCTATCACCTCTATGGGCATGGGCCTTGTGGTGTAGGTCTTACCCTCCACCTTGATTGATGCCGAGCCTATGGTGAATGTGCCACTCTCGCGAGGCATGAGCACATAGGTGTATGTGCAGTTGTAGCTCGACGACTGCTTGCCGTTTATGAACTGCACGGAGTGTCCCGTAGATACGCTTGGGCCAGCTATGACATCGAAGTCCTTAGCGAAGTCGGGGGCCTTCAGGCTACCATTCTCGGGCTCTGCATCTACCGTGAACGCTACACGAAAGGGTTGCCCGAGAGCCGTAAGCGCTGGGGCATCCACCGTAAATGATACCTGTGCCGATGCCACCCATGATGTCATGAGCAGAGTGAACACAAGCAGGAAATGACGTAGTCTCATCATACAAAATTTAATTTTCTCCGATACTTTTCAAACGCCTCGGAGCGCGTTTTATTGCATTGAGCTTGGAAAGCTATATAAGAGAATTTAGGGAACTTAGGGAGTTTAGAGAGTTTAGAGAGAGGTATATCACACCCCTCCTTAAAATCCCTAAACTCCTTAATCTCCCTAATAATTAAAATTGGAGAGCGGGGTTAGTTTGGTGGCTGGTCGAAGTTGGTGAAACCGCAGCATACAAGAAGTATGTGAGGATTTCACCAACGAGCCAGACGCCGAAATAACCCTGCTATACGATTTTAATGTGCGTAGTCGGC
>JAZRAT010000005.1:0-30027 GCA_045634725.1 Alistipes sp.
GCAGTTGCGCAAGGATGGGTGCACTGCGGCCATAGTTGCCGACATACATTTCACGCCCGAGATAGCGATGATAGCTGCCGAGGTGGTGGACAAGGTGCGCATAAACCCTGGTAACTTCCGCACCTCGAATGGCGAACTGGAGCGCCTCATAGATATATGTCGACGTCGTGGCGTGGCGCTGCGCATAGGCGTAAACCACGGCTCACTGGCCAAGCGCATCTTCGATGAGTATGGCGACACCCCCGAGGGCATGGTAGCATCGGCTATGGAGTTTTTAACGATGTGCCGTGCAGCGAAGTTCGACAATGTCGCGGTGTCGATGAAGTCGAGCAACACGCGCGTGATGGTACACGCCTACCGCCTGCTTGTCGAGGCTATGGCGCGCGAGGGCATGACCTACCCCCTACACCTCGGTGTTACGGAGGCGGGTGATGGCATCGAGGGCCGCATAAAGAGTGCCGTGGGCATCGGAGCGTTGCTTGCCGATGGCATTGGCGACACCCTCCGCGTATCGCTTACCGAGGACCCCGAGAACGAGGTACCCGTGGGTCGCATCATAGTTGAGCACTTCGCAAAGCGCAGCGACGAGTTCGAGGTGGCATCTCTGGAGAACTACTCTCCCACATCATTCAAACCCCACACAACGGCAAAGCCCATAGTACACAGCGAGATAACCGCCGACTACGACATCGTGGATGCCGTGAGCGACAACCCTACGCACGAGTGGCGCGCAGCAATCCTCAACCGCACGGACAACCGCCCCGTGGTGTTGCGTCGCCGATATGAGGAGAGCGACCCCACAATCGTGGCAATATACGCCGCGGCAGATATGGGCCAGTTGCTTATAGATGGTTTGGCAGATGGCGTGTGGATTGACGCCCCAGCGCTCAGCGAGGAGGCAATCAACGACATAGAACTAATCCTTTTGCAGGCCTCGCGCCTACGCTTCTCGCGCACGGAGTATATCGCATGCCCAAGTTGCGGTCGCACGCTCTACGACATACAGTCTACGCTGGCAGCAATCAAGGCGCGCACCTCGCACCTCAAGGACCTCAAAATCGGTGTTATGGGTTGCATTGTGAATGGCCCTGGCGAGATGGCAGATGCCGACTACGGCTATGTAGGCTCCTCACCCGAGCATATCACCCTCTACCGTGGCCGCGAGGTCGTCGAGCGCAATATCCACCAGAGAGAGGCCCTCGACCACCTTATTGAGATTATCAAGGCCGACGGCAAGTGGCACGACCCCGAATAGCGGAACACTATGGCGCTGAAGTCGTATAAAGCACGTGGCATCGTTCTCGGCACACTCAAGTATGGCGAGAAGGGACTTATCGTGCATATGCTCACCGACACACACGGACGCCAAAGCTATATGGTACAAGGTGTTAAGCCCTCGGCTAAGGGGTCTAAAATGGCACTCCTACAGCCAATGTTTGCCGTGGAGTTCGAGGGGTTGCAGTCATCGAAGATGTCGATGCACCGCATGAAGGACCTCGTGCCAGGCATAGTGCTACAATCTACACCCTTCGACATCCGCAAGTCGACGATGTCGCTATTCATGGCCGAGGTGTTGTACCGCCTCATCAGGGATAATGAGCCCGCACACGAGCTCTTCGACTTTGTATGGGGCTGCGTGGCGGCACTCGACGCCATAGATGAGGGCATTGCCAACTTCCACCTGTGGTTCCTTGCCAACCTGAGCCGACCATTAGGCTTCTCACCCGACAATGAGTATCGCGATGGCGCATGGCTCGATATGCGCGACGGACACTTCACACCCCACGCACTAATACCAAGCATGGCACTAACGCCCGAGAATGCCCGCATACTGCACGACATGCTCGAGTGCGACGTGCGCTACCTCGCCGAGATAGGTCTCAACCGCACCGAACGCGTGGAGTTCCTCGACGCAATGCTCCGATACTACGCCTACCACCTTGAGTCAATCAAGGCCGTAGAGTCGATACGCATATTGAGGGAGGTATTTTAGCGTGCGCCACATTTTGGCACACTGCACGACTACATTTGCAGAAAACAAAGAAGAGTATGTCAGCAAGAATATTCAACAGATATGTGTGGCTCCTCGACCTCGTGGCACGCCACAACGGCATAACATACGAGAGTATAAGCGAGGCGTGGGAGCACTCGGCACTCAACGAACTGCGCGGTGCGCCACTACCACGACGCACATTCAACAACCACATAGCCGCGATAAAGGAGATGTTCGGCATCAGCATCGTATGCCAGCGTCAGGGCGGTTTCAACTATGTACTACAGAGTCACGATGGCGAAAGGCTCTCCGAGACACAGCTACAAATGCTTCAGCAACTGCGCCTTAGCAACGCCCTCGCGACCAACCCCACACTCAACAGGCGCATAGTGCTCGACAAGAGCATAACCTACCGCCACCTCAACCCGCTGTTAGGTGCGATGGAGGAGTCGCGCTGCATAAGGCTCACGTTCAGACGCCCCGACGAGAGCAACATAATAAGAATCGAGTATAGATTCGAGCCCTACTTCATCAAGCAGTTCAAGAGCGACTGGTTTGTTGTGGGTCGCTCGGTGGAGGAGAACAACATACGCATATTCTGCTTCCGCCACTTCTACGACATAGAGCCCCTCGACACGACATTCAGCTACCCCGAGGAGTTCGACATAGCGAAGTTTATGGATGAGATAGCAGAGGGCGAGGTGAGCGCCGAAAGCCCAACGGATGACAGAGACCTCTTTATCGCCCTGCGCCTCGACGACAGGCGTCTGCATCGCTCAACGATGGGGTCATTCATACCCGACGAGGTGGTCAAGTAGTAACAAAAAAAGGACTCTCCATTAGCGAAGAGTCCTTTTCATATTCTATAAGAGTCTTTAGCACTGCGTGAGGAAGCCCAACGACACGCGGTTAAACTCATCCTTATTATCTACATTGCAGACATGACCAGCATTGTGAATGATGCTGAGCGAGACGTTGTCGCCACTGCTCTCAACAAGCGAACGCACATTGCTCAAGAAGAGGCGGTCGTCCTCACCCATAACATAGAGCGTGGGCACGAGGAGCTCCTGATGAACAAGGTGGCGGATATAGCCGTCAGCAATAGAGAGCAGACCCATCCACTGCATAAAGCCGTCGTAGGTCACCTTCTGCGCACAACGCAAGAAGAGACTCTTGGATGCTGAATACTTCTGCTGTGGGATGATGGCATCGGCCAACAAACGCTTGATAAGCGCGAAGGGAAGAACACATCTGAAGGCACGAACTAAACCGAACAACAGACGCATCATCATGCTGAGACATGTCACAGCACCCACCAAGACCATGCTATAAGCACGCTCGGGAGCCATCTTGACAACGGCATGTGCAATGATGCTACCGAGAGAGAGACCCACAAAGTGTGCCTTCTCGATGCCGAGGTGGTCAACCACCTCCAACACCTGGCGCGCAGCCATGTCGAAGTCGAACGATGATGAGAATACCTCCTTCTTGTTTGAGTCGCCATGGCACGCAAGGTCGACAAGGAGAAGGTTGAAGTGGCGCGAATACTCCGAAATCTGCTTGTACCACACCTCCATATTACCACCCGCTCCGTGGATCATAACAACCCACTTAGCACCTGGAATATTCTCGTATGTTTTGTAATTAAGCATATCTGGTCTATCCAAAATTTGGCGGCAAAGATAGTCATAATTTATTACATAGCCACCACATATCGCAACTAATTTGAGGTTCGCACCCTACAAAAAGACCAATTAACACCCGAAAAATGCAACTCTTCCAACTTGCCAATGCCCACAACACCCCATAAAATATTTTTGTAGTCAACACATGTTGTGCTATATAGTGGCACACATAGGGGCTAAATTTGCACCGTAAACCTTAAACGAAAATATATTATGCAAGAGAGAAGAATGTGTGTGACAAGCACAAATGGAGAGGAGGGCTGGAACAACGTAACAGTAAACCGACAGCACAACACTATAGAGGGTCGCTACAAGGCCAAACATCAGATAACCATAGAGCTGCGCTCGCCATACGTCGAGACAATAACAATAGAGAGCACAGAGCCATTTGCAGATGTCGCCGACTTCGCGCGAGAGATGCTCATCGCCTCGGAGTACCGCCACCGAGCACGCCGCAAGCAGTTTATCGCCGACAACAAGAGCGCACTGCGCGACACAATCATCCCCCTGTGGCTCGCGCGCGAAGCATTCACCGCACGACACAAGGCAAAGCTTGAGGGCTTGCGCAAAGAGTCGAAGAGAATGTTATGTAAGGGCACGCGAGACCTCAATACGCACAACAACTTCGTACGTTCGCTCAAAAACGCCAACAAGGACGAAGACTACGCAGACTTGCTCGTCTACTACGCACAACGCATAAACAGTGAGTTACAGAGACTTAATGCACCAGAAGGATTTTACATATCGAGTCGTGACATGAATGAATTCATTGACAGGAATTGGTGGGAGCAGTTCCTCGAAATCAACAAATATGAGGGCAAACAACGATACGACATTCTTAGCGATGTAAGACACGATATGGAGCTCTTCAACCGCCTGTATGGCCTCAAGCCAGAGAGTATAACCGCCGAGTATCTACTCGACAACTACGACTCCATAACCACCGCAGGGTTTGACGACGTGGTGCTCGCAGCAACGCTTAAAAAGGATGAGAAGATATGCGCAGTGATGGCCATAGACAACGAACAGGGACGCCGCGCACTGCGCCGACTTGTAGGCGAAAGACAACTCGCAGAGATACTTCCCAAACGCATACATAACGCTATAATACGCCACGAGGATATCGAATTACATGACATGAAGTACGCCCCTAATACACAGCAGGATATACTGATAATGGAATAACATATGACCACTATGAGACACTACATGGAACTTAGCGACGGCATCTGCATTGAGGCATACCTCAAAAGCGAACTGCCCGAGAACATCGTACCCGACACCCTTGAGCTCGACACAACGGGAGAGTTTCTGCAGATGGGGACAAAACGTAAACCCCTCAAACCCACGACAATATCTGCGGATGAGGCAGAACTGAACCTCTTTTTGAAATACGCACACCGCCTTATCGCTCAAGGGGATAGAATTATGGAGGATAGCCGCATATTCCTCGCACCACTTCCAATACGCAACGGCTTAGCGTATATCGGCACTTCGGGTTTCAAAAGCCCCACGCTGGGAGTATACATTGAGTGGTGGCGCAATAATAAGTGTGCATGGACAGAGGATAAATCTGGCACACTACGCCCCATCTACTATATCGCAGGCAGTCCCTTGAGCGGCAGAAATAAGTGTGCCTATATCGGGGCAGATGGCAAAGGACACACAACCACAGTCCGCAACTTTTCGAGCGTATGGCGCAGTTTTGCCCATCTCAATACCCACTACACTGAGGCCAAACAGCTCTACGAAGCCTACACCCTTGATGAGGTCCTCACCCAATTATTAAACGTCACCACCCTCAACAATCCCTGACCTAAATTTGATATTGTAGAAAAAGTTTCGTAAATTTGTGAAAACATAAGAAACACCAAAATATATGAGTAAAGCAGATCCAAAACTCACTTGGAGAGACGCCATAATTTTAATATTAGGCGAGCACGGTAATCGCGAGATGCATTATGCAGATGAGATTTTGAAATGTATCGAGACAAACAATTTGTATGAAACCGATGGCAAAACTCCGGCAAACACGGTCAACCGAACTCTAACAGACTCAAAAGACCTATTTGAGAGTACTGAAAGTGGTGTGTACAAATTGACAGCTGCAGGTTTAGCTGAATATGATAAACTCAAGAAATCAGCTAAATACGATGTATTCAAGAAAAAAGTTTCAGGGCATAGCATAAAATTAGAAATCGATTCTACAGGCGCTTCATCTAGTAAGAAAAGCGCTACAAATCCATTTGTAGAATCATGTATAAAAAATATTAAAGCTAATCACAACATTATCCTCCATGGTGCACCAGGCACAGGCAAAACCTCTTTGGCAAAAAAGATTGCCCACGCCATGGGTGCAACAAAAGATAATGGTCAATTCGAGATGGTGCAGTTCCACCCATCGTACGATTACACCGACTTTGTTGAGGGTTTGCGACCCAAAAGTGACGGCAAGGGAAATATTGTTTTTGAGCGTAGGGATGGCGTTTTTAAGGAGTTCTGCAAAAGGGCTGATAACGCAACCTTTATAGATTTAGGTTTAATTGATAAACCAAAACCACATACGATTAGCATAAAACATTTAGAGACAGCTTGGCATTCTCTAATTGACGAGATTGAAGATGCAAATAAAAATGGTAAAGAATACAAGCTTAAAGATAAAGACGACAATAAAGAGACGAAACCTCTAATTATTGGTAGGTTTAAGTCAAATTCTGCACAATATGACAACTATAAAGATGACAAGAGAATTGAATGGAAACAGAAAGAACATTCATGTCATCTAGGAGGAATAAAAAAGATATTTGATAGGTTTGGCGATCCATCAAACATAAATTGTCCAAGCTATATTACTGCTACTATAAATGCAAAGACAGTAGATAGAGGCCCTGTGCCAGGTGGAACACCAAATGAGTGGTACATTATATACAAAGAGGTATATAACCGAGCTAATGAATTAGCTAACACACGCATATCCCCAGTAATAAACGAGCCCCCATACGAAGAAGATGAAAAGGTATTCATCTTCGTTATTGACGAGATTAACCGAGGTGATATGTCGAAGATATTCGGCGAGTTATTCTTCTCGATAGACCCTGGTTATCGCGGTATTGATGGCAAGATTAACACTCAATATCAAAATATGCTCAAGGGTAGTGGCGACGTGTTTGAAAAGGGCTTCTACATCCCCAAAAACGTCTATATCATTGGCACAATGAACGATATCGACCGTAGCGTCGAGTCTATGGACTTTGCCATGCGCCGCCGCTTCCAGTTCATCGAGGTTACTGCAGAGCAGAGTGCCAAGAATATGGATATTAGTGAACCAGCAAAGACGTGCATGACAGAACTTAACAACTGCATCATTGAGATTGGACTTTCTACTGCATATCAGATTGGTGGCGCATACTTCTTGAAAGAGGATGGAAATCAAAAGGTTGTCATTACAGAAGATAACGATTTTGAGGATTTGTGGAACTATCGTCTTAAGGGTCTTTTGCGCGAGTATCTTCGTGGCGAGGTTGATGCCGACACCAAGATAGAGAAACTTAAGAAGGCCTATGATAGGGGTTGGAAAAACGAAAACGCAGTAGAATCAGATGCTGAACAAGAGGATGACGCATCAGGTGATTCAACCATTGAAGAGTAGTATAGATGATTACCGACAACTGCCAAAAAAAACGCGGTGATCTTAAGTGTGATAGCTTCAGTGCCGAGCAATGGGAGATACTCAAAAAGAGTATTTCCCACCGCACGGTTGAAGAATTGTGCAACAATCACCCTAATCTACTAGTCTTTCCTCAGTGCATAAAAAACATCGACGAAGACCTTGGGGAACAGACCATTTGCGACATCATGGATGACAAGATATCGACAAACAACCTTGTCGGTTTTATCGGTGTGCGTGATGCCGATAGTGGCAAACATGTAGAATTATCTATACGCTCACGCTTTCAGCAAAATGGACACGAGGACTTCTTCTTGCACTATATGCTCGAGAAGGCTTTTAAAGTTCATGTCTTCAACATGGAGCATGGCAAGAGCAATGACGACGTCTTCGACTTTGCACTATACCTCTTTCCACAATACCTCAAGCGCGCAATAAAGCAAGGATTATTCAAGCAGTATCGCACGCGCGAATACAATGACGCCAATGTTCGAGGTGTCATAGATGTAACGCGACATATTCGTCTGAACACTCCCTTTAACGGACGAATCGCCTACCGCACGAGGGAGTTTCAGTATGATAACTCTATAACTCAACTAATACGCCATACTATAGAGTATATTCGTACACATAAGTGGGCTGGAAATATATTAAAGCAGGATAAGGTTATGTGCGACTGCGTGCGTACCATCTACGACATTACGCCTTCATATAAGGCTAATGATAGGCAGAAGGTTATTTCACAGAATTTGAAGCCAATACACCACCCTTATTTTACTGAGTACACCCTATTACAGCGATTATGTCTGCAAATTCTACGACACAACAGCATAAAATATGGTGTTTCGGATGATAAGATTCATGGCATTTTATTCGACTGTGCGTGGCTATGGGAGGAGTATTTGGCAACGATTATACCCCAAGACTATACACATGGTGTACGAAGCAAACAGAATGGATACAAGTTCTACATTGGGGAATCTGATCACCAGCGCTATCCAGATTTCTTTTCGACAAATAAGCGCATAGTACTCGATGCAAAATACAAACGTGTTGACTCGGGAATTCAACGCAATGACCTCTTCCAGATAATCGCCTATATACATACGTTACCTAAGGAAGGAGCACTTATGGGAGGATTGATATACCCTTCGGAAACATCTCAAAAACCCACCGCCAAAACTCTTAACGGCTATAATGGCACATTGCTTACACTACCTCTAAAAATTCCAAGATCCGACGATTACGCAACATTCCGAGATGAGATGAACAGTAACTCTCGCGTATTTGTAGATAATCTTAAGGTTTATGCTAAATAGTTGTACAACAACTTATTAACATCACACCACGCTATAAACCGCAGAAAATAAGACACCGCCATCGGATAATGACCAATGCAGTCAATACCGTATGGCGGTCTCTTTTTAGTTTTACATAATGCCGTCACCTCTTCAGAAGGTCTGCGAGGTGGGGAATGGGACCCTGACAATCATAGAGTGAGAGGGCCATGGCATAGTGACGAGTATCGCCCTTGCGCTCAAAGAGCGAGAGGGCTTTGTTCAGCAACGCGTCCGTGCCCGCAACTACTGAACGTGGTCTGAAAAGTGAACTGTCCGCTTCGATATAGGGCTCGAAATCCCTTCTGCGATAGGCAAGTGCTGCAAGCGTCGTGCACATAAGCGCGATGGAGAAGTCGTCGATGCTCTTATCAAAGCGACGGGACTCTCGCATAGGGTGGCTAAACGAGGGCGTACCCGCCTCCTCCATATCGCTCTGCACGAAGCCGGGCAACCACGCCGAGTCGTAGTCGATAAGGCGCATATCGCCTTGAGGCGTGAGCACTACATTCTCCGGCTTTATATCCCCATGTGCCCACTCCTCGCGCAACATACCGAGGGCGAAGTTCTCGAAGCGCATCAGGAGGTCGCAATAGTCGGTATCAGCATCGCCCATAAGCCTATCAAGCGTAGTGCCCTCAATCCATGGCAGTGCCACAACATCGAGATACTCTACACTGCCTTGCATGTTGCATACAACCATCTCCCCTTCATGGAGCGCAGGGCCATATATCGCTCGGGCGTTGCGGTGGTGGTTGGGGTAACACTTCAGGGCATACTCCCTCCCCGACACCTTACAACGATACACCACAGCGTTATTACCTACGAAGATATTATCAGTGGTAACAGGCTGTGGTGCAAGCGTTTGAAAGGTGGCACGACACGTACGAAGCGCATTCAACACATCATAGAGTGCCGCCACAATAGTGTGCAGACTACTCGATAACCTTGAGCAACTCTACGAGCAACTTCCAGAACTTATCTACGGTAGCGATCTCGAGGCGCTCGGTGGGCGAGTGTACGCCACGCAAGGTAGGACCGAACGATACCATCTCGAGGTGGGGGTACTTCTCGAGGAAGAGGCCACACTCCAAGCCTGCGTGGATGGCGCGCACCTTAGGCTCTGCGGCGAAGAGGCGACGGTAGCACTCTACGGATGTCTTGAGCAACTGTGAGTCGGGGTTAGGAGCCCAACCTGGGTAGCCGTCCGAGTGCACTACATCGAAGCCTGAGAGGTAGAATACCGACTCGATGGTCTGTGCAGCGTAGAGCTTTGCGCTCTCAACAGATGAGCGCTGTGAGGTTGTAACGGTGATTTTCTGCTCCTCGTGGTTGAACTTCACAGATGCGAGGTTCGACGATGTCTCTACGAGGCCAGGCATAGCGAACGACATAGCCAACACGCCATTAGGAAGGCCGATGAGGGCGAGAAGCAAGTAGCAGAGGTCGTCGTTGGACATAACAACTGCGGGGGCCTTCTCCACATCCTCAACTGCAAAGCGCATATCGGGCTCTGTGTGCTTGAACTCCTCCATCAAAGCCTGACCGAACTCCAAGTAACGCTCCTCGAAATCCTCCTTCGACTCTGTGGGGACACCCACGATGGCGTATGCCTCGCGAGGAATAGCGTTGCGCAAGTTACCGCCGTTGAAGTCGGCAAGCACAACCTGGAAGGTGTCGATGGCGTTGTAGAGGAAGCGTGCAAGGAGCTTGTTAGAGTTTGCACGACCCTTGTCGATGTCGTCGCCAGAGTGGCCACCCAACAAGTCGCCTACCTCGAGGCGTACGAAGGTGTAGCCCTCGGGAGCCTCCTCGGTCTCATACTGCATAGTAGCCACGGTGTCAATACCACCTGCGCAACCGATGAAGAGCTCGCCCTCATCCTCAGAGTCGAGGTTGATGAGGTACTTGCCTGTGAGCATACCCTCGCCAAGGCCAAAGGCGCCTGTGAGGCCTGTCTCCTCGTCCACGGTGAACAACGCCTCGATTGCGGGGTGCTCCAAAGTCTCGTCGAGCAACACTGCCAACGCCGCAGCCATACCGATACCGCAGTCAGCACCAAGTGTAGTGCCCTCGGCATATACCCAACCATCCTTGATGAAGGTGCGGATGGGGTCGTTCTCGAAGTCGAACTCCACGTCAGAGCGCTTCTCGCATACCATATCCATGTGTGACTGGAGGATTACGGCGGGGCGGTTCTCGAAGCCTGCAGTCGCAGCCTTGCGGATTACGACATTGCCCGTAGCATCTGTCTCGTGCTCGAAGCCATGCTTAACGGCGAACTCCTCGAGCCATGCGATAATCTTCTCCTCCTTCTTCGATGGGCGGGGAACGCGTGTGATGTCATCAAACTGTTCCCAAATAAGTTTGGGTTCCAACTCTCTAATTGTCATAGTTGTAGTTTTTTAGTAGTTATACTTAAGTATTAATTGTTAGTTTTCTCTCTATCGAAGAGGCTCACACCTCTAAGCAACGGGTTACGGCGACCAAGCACCAACGTCTCCACCACAAGCAACAGCAGTGCCACACCGAGGAACCACATATACTCCTCGTCGTACTCCTCGAAGTTGCGATGCGTAAGCTCGGCGCTCTCCATCTCGTCCAACTGCGCCACCACCTCCTCGAGGCCGAAATTGGCATTTGTGGAGCGTATGTAGATGCCATCCGTAGCCGAGGCGATATCCATGAGGAGCTGTTCGTTGAGCTTCGTGACGACCATCCTGCCATCCTCGTCCTCAATCATCTGGCCATCAACCTTGAGCGTCGTACCCTCGGGCGTGCCGATGCCGATGCAACAAATCATGATGCCCTCCTCCTTGGCACGCTCGGCAACCTCCAGCGCCTTGCTGTCGTGCGCCTCGCCATCCGTAATAAGTATGATAACGCGGTTGCGGGTGTTGCGCACATTGTTCGAGAACGACAACAACGACACCTCGAGTGCCTCGCCGATATCCGTACCCTGGTTGGCGATAAGCGCGGGCGAGAGGCTACGCAACTTCGACTCCGCCATCTTGTAGTCCGAGGTGATGGGCAACAACACCTCAACATCGTCGGCAAAGGCCACGATGCCCACATGGTCATTGGTCATGTGACGCGTAAGTTGCTGTATAGCATAGCGTGTGCGGGCCATACGGCTGGGCTCGGTATCCTCGGCAAGCATGGAGTTCGAGACATCCACCGCGAGCACTATCTCCCTACCCTGGGTCTCTACGCTACGCAGTTTTGAGCCTGTCTGCGGGCGTGCCATGGCCAGCACCACGAAGCCCACGGCAAGGGCAAAGAGCGAAATCTTTGCCCACCCTCTCACTGCGGAGTAGTCGGGCATAAGCTCCTTGAGTGTCGCCGAGTTACCAAAGCGACGTAGTTTGCGCTTCGCCCATAGCGTCATAAGCCAGTAGGCGACGATGATTACGGGCACGAGGCACAACCACCACAGCCTCTCGGGCGCTGCAAATTCAAATATACCTATCTCGTTCATCTATAGCATCTTTTATGGTAGGCGTGAGAGCACCACCCTGTCAAACAAAAACTCCAAGCCGAGGCAGAGGAGTCCCAATACAACCCACATAAGGAAGAGTTCCTCGTAGGTCTGGTAGTTCGTAACCTGCACCTTGCTTGTCTCCAGCTCGTTAATCTCGGCATATATCTCGCGCAACGCCTCGTCGTTCACCGCACGATAGTAGTTACCTCCCGTCATCGACGATATCTCGCGCAGCAGCTCCTCGTCAATCTCCACATCGGCCATCACGGTTGTCTTGTTGCCAAACATATCGATAGCGGGATAGGGCGCACGGCCACGCGTACCTACACCTATAGTATATACCTTGATGCCCATGTCGCGAGCAATCTCCGCCGCCATGATGGGCGATATCTGACCACGGTTATTGACGCCATCCGTAAGCAGGATTACGACCTTCGACTTCGCGCTACTCTCACGCAGGCGGTTGATGGCCGTAGCGAGGCCATTACCTATGGCAGTGCCATCCTCCACCACGCCACTGCGCAGACGCGAGAGCATGGTCTCCACTGTCGCCTGATCCGAAGTGAGAGGTGCTTGTGTGAATGCCTCGCCCGCGAAGGCCACGATGGCGATGCGGTCGCCACGGCGGTTTGCCACGAACTCCGCTGCGAGGTGCTTTGCCGAGGTGAGGCGGTCGGGGGTGAAGTCGCGCGCAAGCATCGAGCCCGAGATATCCATAGCCATGACGATGTCGATGCCGTCGGTTGTCGTCTCATGCTCCTGGGTGATGTTCACGGGGCGGGCAAGGGCGACGATGAACATCGCCACGGCCACCATGCGCAACACGATGGGTAGTGGGCGCAACCAATATCTCAGGGTGCGGGGTGCTCGCCTACCACCGATTGTAGAGACGGTGAGCGAGGCCTTGCGGCGCGCCACAAAGATGTAGTAGAGGGCAATAAGCGGGATTATCGCCATCAACCACAATATGTTAGGATACAAAAAATTCATACTCTACCAATTCTTTTTACCTGGGATTATCACACCCCTCTTCTTCTCGCCGAGCTTGTCCTGTGTCTTGTCCTCCTCGGCCTGTATAGCGTCGAGCATACGCTCCTTCTCGGGGCTCAGCTCCTTGGGCTGGGGTGCGCCATTCTGCTCCTGCTCCTCGCCATTACCATCGTTGTTATCGCCACCATTGGGGTTATCCTCGCCCTCCTGCTCCTTGGGCTCGTTCTCACCCTCGCCATTCTGCTGGTCGTTGCCCTGCTGGTCGTTCTTGTCCTGCTGGTTGTCGTTACCGCCCTGCTGGTTTTGGTCTTGGTTTTGGTCGGAGTTTTCGTTATTTTGGTTGTTCTCGCCACCGCCACCATTCTGATTCTGGTCCTGGTTTTGATTTTGGTCCTGATTCTGATTCTCGTTTTGCTGTTGCTGTGTGGCGCGCTTCTGGTCGACTATACGCTTGGTTAGCACATAGTTATACTTCGTCTCCCTGTCCTTGGGATTGAGGCGCAACGACTCTCTAAAGGTGTTCAACGCCGCCTCGTACTCCTGCTGAGCAAAGAGGCTCTCACCAAGGTTGCGGTATACCTCCGCACGCTGTACATCCGTGAGCAGTGTGTCGGCTGCAATCTTCTCATACAGAGCGTTCGACGTCTCGTACGTCAGCTCCGCATCGTTGGGTCTGCTGACCTTCTTGTGGTAGTAGCCGTTGGCGCGGTTGTAGAGCGTCTCATACTTTGTCGAGTCCTTGAGGTAGGCCTCGTCATACTTTTTGAGGGCGTTGTTGTAGTTACGCGACTCGAACTGGTCGTTGCCATCGCGCACAAGCTTACGCTCGGGGTGGTACTGCGCCACCGCACTCTCGGGCATCACGACACCGAGAAGCACAAGGCCAAGAGCAATGTATATGTATTGAAGGTGTCTCATTAGTCTTCGATGTTTGTCTCGATGTTAATATCCTGCTTTCCCGTGTAGCGCGTCTTATCCTCGAGCTTGGTGTTCTCCACAAAGTAGAGGGCGCGGTTGAGGCTCTCCTCGTTCTCCTCGGCCTCGGGCTCGGCCTTTGCGAACTTCACCATGTCGGCAGTGCGGAGGATGGCGATAAGGTCGGTGCGACTTGCCGAGGGCATCTCGATATCGCGCAGAGCCATGATAATCTCATCCGAGGTCATCTCCAGTGCGCCGATATCCCAGCGACCCGAGATATAGGTGCGCAGGATGGATGTAAGCGCGGTGTAGTAGGCCTTGAATTTGCCCTTCTGCCATAGCTTGCGGTGACCCAACTCCACGAGGGCCTTGTTAGCCACAACATGGGGTGGAATCTTGGGCGCGGGGCGGGGCATAGCCTGACGCTTACGCATATGTCGGGCGATGAGCCATGCAACCAACCACACGATTAACATCAAGATTATCAAGCCTATAGCGCCATACGTTACGTAATCCTTAATCTCTGCAAAGATAAAGGGCAGGTCCTTCTGCGTGTGTATGCCCGTATCGCGGAGCTTCTCGCGCGCCATGACGCTATCAACGATGGGAGCACCCGATGCGGGGTCGGCCATAATGAAGAGCGTGGTATCGAGCTCCTCGTAGCTCTTGACATGAAGGCGCAGTGTGTCGCGCGAGAAGAGCGTGTCGGCCTCGTCGCGGTTTTTCTCCCAGTAGGCTATTACGGGCACGAAGGGTATGTCGCCCGTCTCCATTACCGCCATGCGGTAGCGCTTGCGAAGGTGCACGCGGCGGCCCTCGATCTTGAGCGTGTCGATGGGATAATCCTCAATTACCTCGAGGATGTCGTCGTTATACTCCTTGTAGGTCGAAATCTTCTGCTTGGCGGCGGCCAGTTGCTCACGCTCCTGCTCGCTGAGTAGCTTGCCATATGTTGGGGGCACCCAGCGTGTGGCAATGTCCACCTCCACGTCGATGGTGTAGTCGAAGTGGTCACCCACCTCAACACTCTCCTTTGAGAGGCTACCGCTAACGACAGGCTCCTGGGCATGGGCATCTCCACCCCACACAAAGGCAAGGAGAAGCACGGCAAGGAGTGCCTTTACTCTATTTATAAGTCGTTGATTCATCGTTGCTTAAACATCTTTATAAGCTCCACAACATAGTCCTCGCCGGTGGCTACATCGGCCACGTCGACGCGATTTTGCTGGAGCATGCTCTTCATTGCTACGCTACGCTCGTCGTAGTTCTCCGCCCAGAAGCGACGCACGGCACGCGACGAGGTGTCGAGCCACTCCCTGCGTCCCGTCTCTGCGTCCTCAACCTCCACAATGCCGACATTGGGCAACTCCCTGTCGCGCTCATCGTGCACACGGATGGCCATGATGTCGTGCTTCGACGATGCGATTTTGAGGGCATCATCGAGCTTCGCCATGTCGCTCGCGGCGTTGATAAAGTCGGAGAGGAGGAAGGTTGTTGCGCGCTTCTTATTCACGCCCACAAGGTAGCGCAGTGCCTCCGAGATGTTTGTCGACGACCCCTTGGGCTCAAAGCCGACAAGCTCGCGGATGATCATCATGACATGCGCACGTCCCTTCTTCGGGGGTATGAACTTCTCGACCCTATCCGAGAAGAGTATGCAACCCACCTTGTCGTTGTTCTTGGCAGCAGAAAAGGCCAATGTCGCGGCAATTTCGGTGATGACATTCTTCTTTGTCAGCTCCTTGGAGCCGAACATACGCGAGGGCGAGACATCGACAACGAGCATCATCGTGAGTTCGCGCTCCTCCTCGAAGACCTTGACATGGGTGCGCTCCGAGCGTGCCGTGACGTTCCAGTCTATGTCGCGCACATCGTCGCCCACACGATACTCCCTGACCTCGGCGAAGGACATACCACGGCCACGGAAGGCGGAGTGGTACTTGCCCGCAAAGATCTCGTCGGAGAGTCCGCGCGTCTTAATCTCGATTTGGCGTACGCGCTTGAGTATGTCTTGCTCGGTGAGGTGCATTAGGGTACGATAACGTTGTTGAGAATGTCGGTAATAATCTGCTCCGAGGTGATGTTGTTAGCCTCGGCCTCGTATGTAAGACCTATGCGGTGGCGCAATACATCGTGGCACACGGCACGCACATCCTCCGGAATGACATAGCCACGGCGCTGGAT
Source organism: Alistipes sp. (assembly GCA_045634725.1). Taxonomy (GTDB): domain Bacteria; phylum Bacteroidota; class Bacteroidia; order Bacteroidales; family Rikenellaceae; genus Alistipes. Next base: position 16,256 of record JAZRAT010000005.1, read on the forward strand.
GAAGGCGTAGGCACGCGCAGCCTTAGCCAAGGCGATAGAGGCACGGGGTGAGCCACCATAGGCGATGAGCGACTGAAGGTTATGGAGGTGGTACTCCGCGGGCTCACGAGTGGCGAAGATGATGTCGATAATATACTTCTCAATCTTCTCGTCCATGTACACCTTGCCAACAATCTCGCGGGCACGCATGATATCCTCGGGCGAGATGACCTTGTTAATCTCGGGCATGCCTGCGCCAGAGATGTTGAGGCGCACAATCTCCAACTCCTCGGTGCGCTTGGGGTATGAAATCTTGGCCTTGAGCATGAAACGGTCTACCTGCGCCTCGGGCAAGGGGTAGGTACCCTCCTGCTCCAAGGGGTTCTGCGTTGCCAAGACGAGGAAGGGCTGGGGAAGGGGGTAGGTGGTGTCACCAATCGTCACCTGCTTCTCCTGCATAGCCTCCAAGAGTGCCGACTGCACCTTTGCGGGTGAGCGGTTAATCTCATCGGCGAGGATGAAGTTAGCGAAGATGGGACCTCGCTTCACGGAGAACTCCTCGTTGCGCTGCGAGTAGATGAGCGTACCGATAAGGTCGGCGGGGAGAAGGTCGGGCGTGAACTGAATACGCGCGAACTTGGCATCCACGGCCTTTGATAGTGTGGTGATAGCGAGGGTCTTGGCCAAGCCTGGGACACCCTCCAGCAAGATGTGGCCATCTGACAATAGACCTATGAGCAGCGTATCTACGAGGTGCTGCTGGCCGATGATTACGCGTGACATCTCCTTGCGCAGTGTGTCGACAAATACCGACTCCTCCTGAATCTGCGCATTGAGCTCTTTGATATTAACTACTTCGTTCATGTTTTATATTATTGTTTCGTTTTAATCCTCCTCTATGGGGTTTGCGAGGTTGTATTGTGGAAACGCACCCAACTCGCTTAATATTGCAAAATTAGAAAAATTTATTCTCTGTTACTCCGCACTCTCGGGGTATAGGCGCATGCCGACAACGGGTTCTGCGATGCTCGCTGAGGCCACTAAACGCTCGCGATGGGTCACGGCCTTGGGCTCGATGACTCTGCATCCTACGCTCTCTAAAGCCGACATAAGCGCAACATCGTAGCGACTACCCCATGGGGCAAGGGGCAAGGGATAGGTCTCGTCCAGCGCCTTGACATCTACATCGGGCTTGATGCCATCGCCCCAGTCGCTCTCACCCTTGGCATTGAGGCACATGAAGGTGATGGGGGCATACTCGAGGTATGTAGTGCCGATGGTGCGGTAGGTGACATCCATACCGCAGTTCTTGCCATTTGTCGTTGAGCCAACAACCGTAACGGGGATGTCCAGACCCCTGAGGCCCGCAATCATTAGTTCCGAGGCCGAGGCACTCTGTCCCGAGGTGATGATGGTGAGGTGGTCGAGGTCGAGGTTGAACTCCGAGGCGGTGAGCGTAAAGGGCTGACTCACAGAGCCTCGCTTGTTGAGCGGGTTGCGCTTAACCTCGCAGAGCACAGCACCCTCATACGACGCTGGGAGCAGTGCCGAGGCGAACTTAACGGCCGAGTTAACAGCGCCACCACCATTGGTGCGAAGGTCGACGATAACCTCGCTGATGCCCGCCTCATCGAACTGGCGCAACACATCCATAAGTGCATCGTCGGAGTGGGTCTCGAAGCCCGTATAGACGAGGTAGCCCACGCGCTTCGTGCCCTCGATAATCTCGCTATAGGCAACGGTGTTCTCGGTGTAGGTCTCGGCAGTGAGCGCGAGGTCAAAGAGCTCCACATCGCCACTATCGCCCAGACGGCGACACAACTGAAGGTCTACCTTCGAGAGGTTGCCATTGACCTGCAACTGGTTGAAGAGCGACACATAATTCTGCGAGGTAATATAGCTGCCGTTGACCTTAACCACGAGGTCGCCACGGCGTATATCCGCCTTCTCGGCCACGGAGCCTGGCACGATGTTCTCAACAAGGAAGCCGTAACTCTCGTCGGCCTTGTACCACACGATTGTTGTGTGCAGGTCGATGCCGAAGCCCCTAACCTCGGCACGCGTAGCGTTGGGCACCTTGCGGATGTAGGAGTAGTAAACGCGCCTGCCACTTGCGTTTATGTAGCCGTCGTCGTCGTTTGTCGTAAGCCTACTGAGCGAGGCACCAAGGTACTCATCCCACTTGAGGTGCTCGCGGTCGAAGAGGTGGCTCTTCTGGGCAACCTCGTCAAGCCAGTAGTACTCATCGGCGAGGCGCTGGTCGATGTAGGCAATAATATCGCGGTCGGTCTGGCCATTCTGCGTGGTACCTGGGTGGTCGACACCGGGATAGTAGGGCGTGGTGCACGCCGCAACAAGCAGAGTTAAAAATATCGCAATACGCTTCATATCAGTGACTTATATTATTATCGTGGTAATATTTACAATAGTGGGTTATGCCGCACGCCTCGCACTTGGGCTTACGCGCCATGCAGGTGTAACGGCCATGGAGTATGAGCCAGTGGTGCGCAATGGGTAGCAACTCCTTGGGAAATCCCTTCTCCAATTGTCGCTCCGTGGCAAGGGGTGTCTTGGCATTGCGGCTGAGGCCTATGCGCGCTGCAACACGAAAGACGTGCGTATCTACGGGCATCACCTCCCTGCCCCACAACACGGCACCCACAACATTTGCGGTCTTGCGTCCCACGCCCTGCAACGACTGCAGGTCATCGGGGTCGGTGGGCACCTCGCCACCAAAGCGCTCGACTATCTGGCGCGAGAGGGCGGCAAGATGCTTCGCCTTGTTGTTCGGATAGGAGATACTCTTGATGTAGTCGTATATCTCCTCCACCGTGGCCTTGGACATAGCCTCGGCATCGGGGTATGCCTCAAAGAGTGCGGGCGTGGTGAGGTTCACGCGCTTATCGGTACACTGCGCCGAGAGCACGACGGCTACCAACAACTCAAACGGGTTACGAAAGTCGAGCTCGCTCTCTGCCGTGGGCATGGCCGTGGAGAAGTACTCCACAACGCCTCTATATCGCTCCTTCGTGGTCATCGCTATCGCTTGGTTTTGCGCCACATACGCCACAGCACCTTCTTCGCAAAGAGGCCGTATGAGGCAATGTTAGTTCTCAGCGTTTTGTACGCCTTAATATCTCTGTGCCAGCGCTTTAGGTACTCGCCCACGCCACCGTTGTAGGACAACACCCATAGCGCCGTGTTGTGCTTCGTGGTGAGCAACTCGTGGCGCATACGCGAGGCGTTGTAGCGCTCGTCGTACCATAGGCTGATGTCGTAGAGTGAATCGACGAACTCTATCTTTCGGCGGTAGTCGGGGTTGTGGCTGACGCTATATGTGAGCACGCGGTGCACCGACATGGGGCAGTCTATGCCCACATAACGGCTGTTGGCGGCAAACCATAGCCACATCGGCAGGTCGTCCGTGAGCCACTCGGGGTGCTCCTCGGGGCGTATTTCGGCATAGTAGCGCTCGACCAACGCCTTGCGGGCTACGACGGTGCAGTTCTCGGCGGGGTTGCGCCTGAGCATAGCCTCGAAGGTTGTAGCGCACTCTCCCTCGGGATAGAGCGTAGTCGCGCCATTCTCATCGACCCTCTCCGAGCGACCATAGCACATGCCGACATCGGGGTTGGCTTCGAGGAGGTCCACCTGCATCTGCAACTTCTTGCGGTGGGTGAAGTAGTCGTCGCCATCCAAGAGGGCTATGTAGCGGCCACGCGCGGCGGCGATGGTACGGCGGTAGTTGGCCCTCCAGCCCACGTTACTCTCCGAGCGCACGATGCGTATGGCCTCGGGGTACTGCGCCTGATAGTCCATGGCGATGTTGAGCGTGCGGTCGGTGCTGCAATCCTCGCCGATGACAATCTCGATGGGAAAGTCGGTCTGCTGGCGCAGTACGCTCTCTATCGCCGTGGCGATGTAGCGTTCGTGGTTGTAGGTGGTCATAACGACCGAGAGCATTACCTCACGCATAACACGCTATAGTTTAGTTAGTTTCGCAAAGTTGGCAAGGAGCGTCTTCGTGCCGTAGGTGTCGAACACGATGGTCACCTTGTGGTCGGTGGCGAGGGGGTCTACGCGCTCCACTCTGCCAGCACCAAACTTGGGGTGCGACACGCGCTCACCAACCTTATATATGCAGTCGCCGAGGGTTGAACTCTCGCCATCGCGGTGCACGCCCACAGAGCGCATACCCGCGCGTGCGGGGTCGACAGGTGCGGGGGTGGCGATAATCTCGGGGCGGGGGCGCTCACTGCCCCTACTGCCTCCATTGCGGGCGTTGCCACTGCCACTGCCATAGCGACTCTTGAGCGACTCGAACTTGGGGCGGGCGTCGTCATCACCAAAGGCACGCTCCCAGCGGTTGCGGCCCGAGAGCTCCTCGAGGTCGAAGTTGGCATCGAGGTAGTCGGCATCTATCTCCTTGAGGAAACGGCTGGGCGAGGTGTTCTCGGTCTTGCCCCACACGCGACGCATCTCCGAGTAGGTGAGCATAAGGCCCTTCTTGGCGCGCGTGATGGCGACATACATCAATCGACGCTCCTCCTCAAGGTCGGTGATAGACTCCACAGAGCGACTCGAGGGGAAGAGACCCTCCTCCATGCCCACGATGTAGACATAGTCGTACTCGAGACCCTTTGCCGAGTGCACGGTCATGAGCGTGACCTTGTTGCCATCATCCTCGGTATCTTGGTCGTTCTGCAACATCATGTTCTGCATCCACTCATCAACCGAGGGGGTGTAGTTCTCATCGCGCAGACCATCCTCCATCTCGCGGTTGCACTCATCCTCATACGAGCTCATCATGGCCAAGAGCTGGTCGAGGTAGTCCTTAGCCGTGTCGTTCTCGGGCTTCTTCTCGGCCTCGAGGGCGTGCAGGATGCCTGAGCGTGTCATGACCTCCTTGGCAAAGTCGCAGACACCCATCTCGTGGCGTAGTGCCGAGAGTTCGTTTATGAGGCGCACGAAGTCGCTGACCTTGCGCACCACGACCTTCTCCACCTGCTCCATGGGCGTTGTTGCCGAGACGAGTTCGTGCACGGCGTGCCACATGGATGTACCCCTCTGCGCTGCGATGTCGGCGATGCGGGCGATGGTGGTGTCACCGATGCCTCGGGCGGGGTAGTTCACAATGCGCTTGAAGGACTCGTCGTCGTTGGGGTTCAGAATGACGCTGAAGTAGGCAATGAGGTTGCGGACATCCTTATGCTCCAAGAGCGACATGCCCTTATAGACACGATAGGGGATGCCCCTACGCGCAAGGGCCGACTCGAAGAGACCATGCTGCTTGTTGGTGCGGTAGAGGATGGCGAAGTCGCTCCACTGGGCTCCCTCACGCGCCTTGTTCTTGATGTCCATGGCCACCTCAACGGGTTCGTAGCTATCCTCCAACACGCGTACAAGTGCGATTTTGTCGCCCATAGCCGCAGCCGAGAAGCACTTCTTATCCAAGCGGCGCGAGTTGTTCTTGATGAGCGAGTTGGCGGCCTCGACGATGGTCTGCGTAGAGCGGTAGTTCTGCTCGAGTTTGTAGACCTTGGCCGAGGGATAGTCCCTCTGGAACGAGAGGATGTTCTCAATCTTTGCGCCACGGAAGGCGTAGATGCTCTGGGCATCGTCACCCACGACGCAGACATTGGAGTGCTTGAGCGCCATGCGTCGCACGATGATATACTGCGCCATGTTCGTATCCTGATACTCGTCGACAAGGAGGTATTTGAACTGATTTTGGTACTGCTCCAACACATCGGGGGCATCGCGCAGGAGGATGTTGGTCTGCAACAGCAAATCATCGAAGTCCATAGCTCCATTGCGCTTACAACGTAGGCAGTACTCGTTGTAGATGTCGCCTATCTCGGGCATCTTCAACTCGCGGTCCTCGGCCACGATGGTGGCATTGGCGATGTAGGCACCAGGCGTGATGAGGCAGTTCTTGGCCATGGATATGCGTGCCGCAACGTTCTGCGGTTTGTAGCGCTCCTCGTTGAGGTTCTTATCCTTGATGATGGCCTTGATGAGGTTCTTCACGTCGCTGGGCTCGTAGATGGTGTAGCTCGGTGTGTAGCCTATGCGTTCGGCATTCTCCCTGAGGATGCGGGCAAAGACCGAGTGGAACGTACCCATGCGTATGAAGCGAGCCTTGGGGCCCACCAACTTCTCGATACGCTCGCGCATCTCGCGGGCAGCCTTGTTGGTAAACGTAAGGGCGAGGATGGATGAGGGGTCGACGCCCTGAGAGAGCATATAGGCGATGCGCGTGGTGAGTACGCGTGTCTTACCCGAGCCCGCACCCGCGATGATGAGCGTGGGGCCATCGTAGTTGACAACGGCCTCGCGTTGCGCCGTGCTGAGACCCTCCAATATGTTGTTATCTTGACTCATAGATAGTAGTGTTGTATGTTATAATCCGTAAATTAGCACTCCCGCGATGCCCGAGAGCAAGATGAGGAGTATGGGGTTTACCTTGCGTGCCGAGGCGATGAGCACCACGGCGAAGATTGCCCAGCTCCAGCCGTCGATGAAACTGCGACCATCGGCCGAGTGGGGGAAGATGAGGAGCAACGCCGCAGAGATTATCATGCCCACAACCACTGGCTTCATACCTCCGATGACGCCCTCGACATAGCGGTTGTCGTGCAGGCGCAGGAAGAAGCGCGTGAGGAGCATCATGATGGTAAGCGCGGGGAGGCACACAGCAACCGTAGCCACCACCGAGCCCCACACGCCCGCAACCTCATAGCCTATGTACGTTGCGGAGTTTATGGCGATAGGGCCAGGGGTCATCTGCGACACCGCGACGATGTCGGCAAACTCGGCATTCGTGAGCCAGCCGTTGCGCTCTACAACCTCGCTATGGATGAGCGAGAGCATGGCGTAGCCTCCGCCAAAGCCGAAGAAGCCAATCTTCAGGTAACTCACAAAGAGTCGTATCAGCACCCCCATCATAGCTTCAGCCTCCGTGAGTTAAGCGTGGCGAGGAGCAGACCCACCGCTGCGCCACCGATTAAGAACCATACGGGCGAGATGCCGAAGTGCCAGATGACAAGTGCGATGGCAAGTGCCACGGCTATCATCCACCAGCGCATACCGCGCGTGAGACCCACGATAGGGGCGATGATGAGTGCCACGACGGCGGGGCGCATACCCCGAAATGCTGCATCCACCCAGTGGTTATGGCGCACATTGGCAAAGAACATCGCCACCACAAGTATTATCACGAACGAGGGCACGACAACGCCAAAGACCGCAGAGAGCGAGCCGAGGTAGCCACGCTGTTTATACCCCACGAAGACCGCCGTGTTGAGCGAGATGGGCCCTGGGGCGGCTTGCGCGAGGGTCAGCAAATCGGAGAACTCGCGCTCCGAGAGCCACTTGCGCCTGTTGATGACCTCGTGCTGGATAAGCGGAATCATGGCGTAGCCACCACCAAAGGTGAAGGCGCCAATCTTCAAAAACGACCACACTATCTCGAGCAACTCCCTCATACGCAGTTATCTCCTAAAGCGATAGTAGGTGCCGAAGGGTATCTGCTTCTTGGCGCGATCCTCGAAGTAGAGTTCGCCCATCTGCTCCATCTTGGGTGTGCCGAAGGCCTGATGCACTGCCGTGCGGGCAAGCATAGATGACAAGCCCATGGAGTACAAATTGAGCACAAGGAAGGCGTTCTCGCCCTCCAACAACTCGGCGCACGACTCCAACATATGGCAGATGTCGCTCTCCAAGACCCACTTCTCGCCATTAGCACCACGGCCATAGGCGGGAGGGTCGAGGATGATGCCATGGTACTTATTGCCACGGCGCACCTCGCGCTCCACAAACTTCGTGGCGTCCTCGACAATCCATCGCACACCATCCAAGCCCGACGACTCCATATTCTCGCGCGACCACGTTACGACCTGCTTCACGGAGTCTACATGCGTGACATCCGCTCCCGCAGCACGCGCCGCAAGCGTAGCACCTCCCGTATATGCAAACAAGTTCAATACCTTGGGTCGGTCGGTAGAGACCTTACCCTCTAACTCCTTGATGGTGTCGTAGATAAACTCCCAATTGGCGGCCTGCTCGGGGAAGATGCCGACGTGCTTAAACGAGGTAAGCGCCAAGCGCATGGCGAGGTGCATATCCTTGTAATTGAATCGCACCATCCAGCGTGAGGGCATCTCGGGCTTTAGTTTCCACTCGCCACGCTCCTCGCTCTTCGTGTCGCGGAGGAAGGAGGCATCGGCATTGAGCCACTCGCGCGCAGGAAGGCTCTTGCGCCATATGGCCTGAGGCTCGGGACGGCGCACCACATAGCGGCCAAAGCGCTCCAACTTCTCACCCTCGCCGGTGTCAAGAAGTTCGTAATCGGGGATATTAGGTGTTAGTTGCTTAATCATAGTAGACGGCGGTTATCTCTTTGTTTCGTTGGTTGAACAATCAATGAGCGACATACGGCACTTGGCGCAGTCGAAGTCGAGGCGATAGCGGTGGCGGCCATGCTCGATGTAGAGTCTCTCGCGGAGCTTTGTGCCCTTTTTGAGGCACTCGCCAATCTCGCGGCGGATGCAGTAACTCGACTCCATGACGCGCTCACCAACGGTCGTAGCCCACAGGTCGAGGCCGTCGACGATGTGCTCCACGCCATGCTTAAGGTAGAAGCGGCGCGAGAGCGAGTTCACGACGTTGTACTGAGCACCGAGCCTCTGCACGGGGAAGCGAGCCTCGCCACTATCGGTGCGTATGTCGTGCTCCACCTTGCGGGTCATGCGCTTCGCGGCCAACATGGACAACGCCTCGCGCCTGAGTTCGGCAAGCACCTTAGCCGTAGCAAACCACTCGGCACCCACAACACTGACACCCACAACGCGGAAGATGCTGTCGCCACTCTTTGCCATCTGCTCCTCGGCCACAGCACGCATCTTATCCACACTCTTCGACCCATCCAACGCCATGCTACGCTCCACCGTGACGCTGAATCCCTCCTCATCGGTATAGGTTGCGCTTATACCCTCGGCCGAGAGTATAAGGCTACACTTTGCCTCCACGGCACGGCGCGTGCGACTGCGCTCGACGGCTTGGGTGAAGCGGTGGTCGTAGTTGCGATACACCTCCATGCCCGCCTTGATGCCCTCCATGCGGTTGGGCTCGATGGTGTTGCCCTCGGCGCGGTTGACATTCGTGCCCACGATGCCCTCGGGGGTGATGACGCAGATGCCGTCGCCAGCGTTGAGTGCCACCTTACCCACGATGCGGAAGTCGCGCTTCGAGGCAGTAGCCACGCAACCCACATACTCTCCAACGGCCTTGGGCGTGAGGAACGAGGCGACACCTGCCCTCTTACCCGCAAACATATACTCGCCACCATCGCGCGTAAAACTCTTCTTGGGGTCGGGCTCGAACTCTATCTCGGAGCGACCAACCGAGGCACGCACACAATCGGGGCGCGAGGCAAGGGCCTCGTCTATCTTACGGCGGTAGTAGCTGACCACATTTTTGATGTAGTTGTCATCCTTGAGGCGACCCTCAATCTTGAACGACACGACGCCCGCATCTATAAGGTCGCCGATGCGCTCCGAGAGGTCGAAGTCCTTGACCGAGAGCAGATGCTTTCCGCTGATGAGCTTCTCACCGCGCTCCGTAACGAGGTCGTAGGTCAGGCGACAGGGCTGTGAGCACTCGCCACGGTTGCCCGAGCGCGAGGACTGCGAACGCGACAAGTAGCAACGGCCACTATGTCCCACGCAGATGGCACCATGGATAAAGCACTCGAGGTCTACGTCGGTTGCCGAGCGTATCTCCCTTATCTCCTCCAACGACAAGGCGCGCTCAAGGATAACTCTCGAGAAGCCGCTATCCTGCAAAAATTTGGCACCCTCGGGGGTCATGTTGCATACCTGTGTTGAGGCGTGCAACTCCACGGGGAGGTTCATCTCGCGGTAGGCCATGTCCTGCACGATGAGTGCATCTACGCCCACATCTATGAGTCGGCGGGCGAGGGTCTCGGCCTCTTTGAGTTCGCGCTCGTAGAGGATGGTGTTTAGCGTCACGAAGACCTTAACGCCGAAGAGGTGGGCATAGTCCACGACGCGAGCGATGTCGTCGGTGGTGTTTGTAGCGCCACGGCGGGCACCGAAGCTCTCGGCACCGATGTATAGGGCATCGGCACCGCAGTCAATAGCGGCGATTGCGGCGTCGTAGTTTCGCGCGGGGGAAAGCAGTTCGATGTATCGTTTTTGAGGTGTCATCGTTGGTATAAGTCTATAATCGCACAAAGATATAAAAAAAACGCGTATGGCGAGAGTAATATTATAAAATAATATTCCGGGGCGCAGAATTAGCGGTATCGCTCGAATCACACTTTATAACATCAATAACGCTACCCTACGCCCTGTTAATGTGTTAATGTGTTAATAAATTCCGAAGGCTCGGAGTTTAACTCGATGCGCGAAGCCTCACAACATTGCCGTCGAGTTGCAGCTCACCCCTTCGTATCAGTCGCATCACTTGCATATACGCTGCACTCTTATTAAGACCTTGAGTCTCAACGAGTTTGTTTACAAGCGTAGTGCGCTCTATCGCTCCGCCATACTCATCCTCAAGCAACGCTATGGCGGGGTGACGTTCACTCGTTCCACCCTCCATGGGTAGGGGGCACACCTCGGGGATGCCCGCCTCGTTGATGCTGAATGCGAAGCGCTCGAAGGGCTCGTTACGGCAGAACTGAGGCTCAACAACCGAGGTCTCGCCAACGCGATGCACGAAGAGTACGGTCTCGGCCTTGCGCTGAAGCGATGAGCCGAGGTGGCCACGCGCCTTGTCGCTACCAGGATTGGTATGCAGTACACACAATATGTGTGTCTCGGCAAGCGTGCTAAGTGCCATAAGTTCAGTCACTAAGGCATCGCTCTCCTCGAGGTCGTTGGTATTGCGCTGAAGGTCGGCAATGCCATCAATAACCACGAGGTCGTAGTGCATCAGGCGCATGGCGTCATACATACGTTGCTTACGCTCATGCGGCGCTAACTCTCTGAGTGCGAGGGTCGTGAGGCGTGGCTCGGAGATTAGACCGCCAAGTTTTGCGCCCGTCATCTCGCTGATGCGGTCCACGACCTTGCGCACGTGCATCTCGCCCTGCTCCGTGTCCACCCACAACACATCCAAATTGTGGTTCTTATCCACTATTTGAAAGTTATTTAACTTGTTGTAGGGTATCGCCATGGCCGAGGCTACGAGTCCCGACGTAAGGAAGGTCTTACGCGACTTCGCCTCACCGCAGATGGCCGAGATGTTACCCACGGAGCAGATGCAACTACCATTAATACTTACCAATGGTAGCACCTCGGGTAACTCCTTGGTCATGTCGACGATGTAGGGCTCTACACGCTCCTTGGCCATGTCATACTCCATCTGCTTGAGCGCCTTGCTGATGTCGTCCGAGGTTAAAGGATTGTACTTGGGTGTTGAGGGCGCATCTGCCCCAACTGCACTTGTTTGTTGGTTAATCATAGTAGTAGGGTTTTATATGGTTTATTACTGCGTGTATTAGAGAATTTAGTGAGGTTGAGTGGTTTAGGGAGTGTAGTGAGTAGGGAGTAATCTTTAATTTCCTTAATCTCCCTAATCTCCTTAGTCACTCTAATTCTCTTAGTTTCCTCAGCCTCACTAACTGCTCGTTCACGGCACAAATATACAACAATTGAATACCCTTTGTCAAGTATTTTGACAAGTTTTTTTCTTGTGATAAGTGCATAACGACAAAACGTCATCCCGAGGAGCGGAGCGACGTGGGGATCTACCTCTGTGAGAGAACAACGAAAGATTGCCCTGTGCTGTCATTCTGAACGTAGTGAAGAATCTCCTCAAAGCCGACAAGCGACAACCCGCGTTGATAGCGCATAGCCAGCGAGGAGATCCTTCGTTGCACTCAGGATGACATAGAGAGCGAGAGATTGCCACGGCTACGCCTCGCAATGACGAGTTAAAGATTGCCACGAGCCTGAGGGCTCTCGCAATGACGGCGCTGAGTATCAACCCCGCAATGACGGAGTACCCGCCCCGAAAATAACAAAATAACGAAATAACGCAATAACGGGGGGTGGGGGGTGCGTTATTCGCGTTATTGCGTTATTAGCGTTATTAGCGTTATCGCGTTATTGGCGTTATGGAATGTTGCTCGAGGGTGGCAACAACGACGGGCAGTAACGACATTTTTTTGCCCTCGCGCGATACAATATTATCAATAAAGTTGTATCTTTGTCTTTTGAAAGCGAAATAACTAATTTACAGAATATCCTTATATGCTTACACTCAAGCAGTTACGAGAGAATAAAGAGGAGGCTATTCGCCGCCTCGCTAAAAAGGGCGTAGATGCCGAGCCCATCATCGCACGCATCGAGACCCTCGACGACAAGCGCAAGGCGCTTCAGGTGGAGTTGGACAACTGCCTCGCCGAGCAGAACAGCGCAGCAAAGCAGATTGGTGCACTCATGGCTAAGGGCGAGCGCGACGCTGCCGAGGCCAAGAAGGCAGAGGTCGCAGGACTCAAGGCACGCTCACAACAACTCAAAGAGGAGGCCGACCGCGCTGCCGAGGAACTTCAAAATGAGATTGTCCTACTGCCCAACATGCCTGCGGACATCGTTCCCGAGGGTCGCACTGCCGAGGACAACGTGGTGGTGAAACTCGTTGAGCGCGAGAGCAAAATCTCGGGCGAGGCGCTCCCCCACTGGGAGTTGGCAAAGAAGTACGACATCATAGACTTCGACCTCGGCGTGAAGCTCACAGGTGCGGGCTTCCCCGTATACAAGGGCAAGGGTGCACGCCTTCAGCGCGCGCTCATCAACTACTTCCTCGACTGCAACACCCGAGCTGGTTATCAGGAGGTTGAGCCTCCCATCATGGTGAACGAGGCTTCGGGCTTCGGCACGGGTCAGTTGCCCGACAAGGAGGGTCAGATGTACCACGCTACGGCCGACGGCTTCTACCTCGTGCCCACCGCCGAGGTGCCCGTTACGAACATCTTCCGCGATGTCATCCTTGAGGAGAAGGAGTTGCCCGTGAAGATGACGGCCTACACCCCCTGCTTCCGTCGCGAGGCGGGCTCATATGGCAAGGATGTGCGTGGCCTGAACCGCTTGCACCAGTTCGACAAGGTGGAGATCGTGCAGGTGGCACACCCCGACAACTCATACGAGGCTCTCGACGCTATGGTTGCGCACGTTGAGTCTATCGTGGCATCGTTGGGTCTCCCCTACCGCATCTTGCGCCTTTGTGGTGGCGACATGTCGTTCACCTCGGCCTTGACCTACGATTTCGAGGTCTACTCTGAGGCACAGCAGCGTTGGTTGGAGGTGTCGTCGGTGTCTAACTTCGAGTCGTTCCAGTCGAACCGCCTCAAGCTCCGCTACCGCGATGAGAACCGCAAGAATCAGCTCTGCCACACCTTGAATGGCTCGTCGTTGGCACTACCCCGCATCGTTGCGGCATTGCTCGAGAACAACCAAACCGAGGAGGGAATTCGCATCCCCGATGCATTAATTCCTTACACAGGCTTTGATTTTATAAAATAATTTGTATCTTTGCATTGTATAGTGCACAATTTTTGAAACACTCATTAAAAACCTAAGTAATATGGCTTACAAAATTTCAGATTCTTGCGTTGCATGTGGTACATGTATCGGCGAGTGCCCCGTTGAGGCAATTTCAGCAGGTGACATCTATGTAATCGACTCATCAAAGTGCATCGACTGCGGTACTTGCGCAGGCGTTTGTCCTTCTGAGGCTATTGCTCCTGAGGCATAATCTACCTC
>JAZRAT010000006.1:0-8996 GCA_045634725.1 Alistipes sp.
CTCCAGATGGGTATCGGTGCTATTCCTAACGCAGTTCTCGCGCAGCTCGGCAACCACAAGAACCTTGGTGTTCACACCGAGATGTTCGCCGATGGCGTGCTTCCCCTCGTAGAGAAGGGCGTAATCAACGGCGCATTGAAGAACATCGATAAGGGTAAGATGGTATCTACATTCCTTATGGGTTCGCAGAAGGTTTACGACTTCATCGACGACAACCCTGGCGTACTCATGATGGACGTAGGCTACACCAACGACCCATTCATCATCTCTAAGAACGACAAGGTTACAGCTATCAACTCTGCACTTCAGGTAGACATCACTGGTCAGGTATGTGCTGACTCACTCGGCCGTAAGTTCTACTCTGGCGTAGGTGGTCAGGTAGACTTCATCTATGGTGCATCGCTCTCTAAGGGTGGTAAGGCTATCATCGCAATGCCTTCAATTACTACTAAGGGTGTATCGAAGATTTCTGACGTCCTCACTGAGGGTTCAGGTGTTGTGACTACACGTAACCACATCCACTGGTTCGTAACAGAGAATGGTGCAGTAGACCTCTATGGTAAGAGCCTTCAGGAGCGCGCACGCCTCATCATCTCTGTAGCACACCCCTCAGCACAGGAGGAGCTCGACCGTGCAGCATTCAACCGCTATGGCAGCCACCACCACTATATTAAGGGATATATGGGTAAGTAATTTTCCGTGATAGTGGCGCATCTGCGTCGCTTCAATCAAAGCCACCAATGGGACGTACGCCTAGTACTACCCATCGGTGGCTTTTTTATGTCAGCACCACATCTGCACCGCTCTGACGAAAAATTGGTCTTACTATTTGGGAGGGCTTTCCTTTTATCCCTTAATATAGTGGTGGTGGCTGTGCCACACCACCTATATTTACATTCCCTCCAAACCTCCCTTTAACAAAGGGAGGCTTGTTTCTGTTGTCGCTATCGCCACATCTGCACCACGCTAAATAAAAATTGGTTGTGGGGTTTGTTTGTCATTCTGAACGGAGTGAAGAATCTCCTACGCGACAATACACAATAACAGTGTCGCTTGTCGGCTTCGAGTAGATCCTTCGCTAATGCTCAGGATGACATATCACGGAAACAATCAGTACAAACCATCAGCATAACCAATCAGCACAACCCACAAAAAAAGTGCCGACCATATGCGGTCGGCACCCTGCTGAAAAACCTTTATTTGAAAAACTATAATCACTACTCCATGCTCAAGAGGCTTTGCTCGGCCCTAACACCCTTACGTGTGCCCATGGCCGATGGGGTGGCGAAGAACTCCTCGGCGGGTGAGCAGCCATCAACCTTGAAGGTGGTATCCTTCGACGACCACACCTTGGTGAAGTTGCCATCCGCGTCCTCCGCTACGCCAAAGAAGGTGTAGGCGGTATCGAACTCGAAGGCGTAGTAGGATGTAACATCCTCAACAGCGCCGTCGGCAACAAGACCCTCGATAATGGTCTCATACTCGTAGTAGGGGAAGTCGAGGGCATTCATGGCGTTAAAGTAGAATGCCACAGCCGCCTCATCAACATTCGCCGTGATGGGCACGATTGCTGCGCCCTCAAAGCCCTCGTAGTTGGGATTCAAGGCTGCGAGCTCCGAGCCGTTGTAGTATTTGTCGATTGAGAGCGAGAAGTCGAGGTCGGCATAGACAACCTCTGCGGTGGTAAACTTCAAGCGGCTAAGCTCCGTTGTTGGAGCGCCAGCCTGAGCACCAAATACCAGCAACTCATACTCCGTAGAGGGCACAAGGCCTGTGGCGGTGTCGCTCATAGTGCCATTGACATACTGTACTGAGAAGTTGGTGAGGATATACTCCATAATCTCTGCGTCGGTGTTACCCTCGAAGCGGTCGCCAGCAACAAGCGTAGCAACATACGAGTCGTCGTTAGAGGACTCAACCTTAACGGTTGCCTTACGGGGGTGAAGCTCCGTTACGGATAGTGTAAATGTATTCTCCGAGGCTGTGACGCCACCCGTAGTGAAGTTATAGAATTCGGGAGTGGTATTCATCAGCGCCTCGTCATCCATGCCGAATGCCCAAAGGATAAACTCGGTATTGGCATCGAGCTCCACATCGAGGTGCTGCGCGCCGCGGAAGGCAAGCTCGTTGAAGATGAAGTGCAGACCCTGCTCGGGGGTGTCGAAGAACGATGAGTAGTATGCCTTGTCGTTCTCCCATGTCTGCTCGCAGTAGCTGCGTAATTGCTCCTCCGTAGCACCCGCTACGTCCTTAGCCCAGAACACGCCATAGTAGTAGTAACCGTCGTAGCCCTGGGGAGCGATGTCTATAGTCACGTTAGGGCCATCAACCTCGACCTCGAAGTCGAAGTGGAGGGTGTAGTCGTTAACGGCTGTGGTTGTAATCTTGAGGCGCGAAATCTCGGTCAGGGGTGTAAGCGTCTCGTTGTCGAAGCCATAGGCGTATGCTACATAGGTTGTGTTGGGTGTCACGCCAGTGAACTGGTGACCCATCATATCGCCTGTGTACATAAAGGCTGCGGCACCCGTAGATGCGTCGCCACCAAATGCGCCGCCGAAGCTCTCGAAGATCTCCATGTCGCTTGCCCATAGAGCCTCGTCGCTATGCATGAGCTCGCCACCATTCTCCTCGAAGTACTTACCAGTACCAAGGATAAAGACGTACGGCATCGTCTTGTCCTGGGGCACTACGTTCATAGTGATGGTAGTAGCCGCAGCATTTACAAGTTCCAGCTTTATGGAGTGCTCCTTTCCCACCGCCTGCTTTACGGTGAGCGTAGGGTTGGGGTAGACACCCGGATAAATCAGTTCCAAGCGGCAGTTGCGAGCCTCTGCATCGTAGCTCGCTGCAACATCGAAAGAGATAACGCCATCGGTTGTGGTGTCGATGTTGTAGACCCACTCCTTCTCGGCCATAACCTTGAGCTCGGCACCCTCCACGGGGTTCTCAAGGGTGTAGCCCACCTCGAAGTGGCCACCCTCGGCTGTGGCGTCTATGCTCTTGATGTCGAGCGTAAGTGTGGTGTTGCCCTGGGGCTTAACCTCGGGCTCGTTGCTCTTACACCCCGCAAAGAGTGTAAGAGTTAGAGCCGTACACATTATTAACCAAATATTTTTCATGAAAATTTGTCGTGTTTAATTTTACCGAATAGCCTCAAGTATGCTATGCCGCGGGGCTGCCTGCAATAGCACCCGAGTAAGTGCCGTTGAACTCTCGGCCGTCAACGAGCTTAACCTCGAACGATACGTTGTAGGTCTGCGATGCCTCAACGTACTCGATATTAAGAGTTACACTCTCAAAGGCCTTCTTGCTGCCGTTGAACGTGCTGTAGTTGTTGTCGATATATATCGTATCAACATACGACTCACCAAGGGTGTAGACATTTGTTGGGATGTAGTTGATGCTCGAGTTGCCAGTGCGCATATCGAAGGCCATGGTGTACTGCTCTGTTGAGTCCTTAACTGTGAGCTCCCAGTTGTCTGAGTACCACTTCTTTGCAGAGAATGTGCTCCATGTGATGTCCGAAGGGGTATCCTCCGCATCTACTATCTCCATGCCATCGACCTTGCCTACATATGACATAAGGAATGTGCGACCATCCTGAACGCGACCCGATACAATCATAGTGTAGGTCTTGTCTGCGAGGTTTGTCTCAACGGTCAGGCGTGCCTCAGTGAAGTTGTACTGACCCTGACCCGCCACGGTGAGTGTTGTGGCATCTACGCCGAGGTAGCCCTCGCCAGTGCCTACGCCAAGCTGATATACGCCTGCTGCAAGGAACTGAGATGGCTTGCAATATACATCGAGCTTAAGCATGTAGTTTGCAACGTCGTCCTCACCGTTCTGTGCAAGGGTGATATACCAGTTAGCTCCCGACTCGTAAGAGCTTGCATACGCGCGGTTCATCGTAACGTCGATAACCTCCTCCGACTGCTCGAGTGAGCAACCCTCAACGGCGCCCTTGTACTCCGACTCGATGATATAGCCATTCTCGAGTGTGCCATAGAACGAGATGAGATACTCCTTAGTGTCCCAGTCGATGTCTACGGTAAGCGTACCTGTAGCGAACTTAAACTCGCCACCATTCTCGCCTGCAACAACAAAAGTTGATGTTACGTTGTCGAACTGACCTGCCTCGGCTGCCATTGCCTTTACGCTGAACTCCTCGGCCGATGTGCTGATGGTGTAGGTGTTGTTTACGATATAGGGTGACTGGAAAGCGTTTGTGAGGTTGAGATGTGCAGCATTGCCGGCATCGTCAGCAAGTGTCAACGCCCATGTAAGACCATTGTCAGACGTTGTAGCCTTGGCAGAAGTGTAGTCAGTGGTCACGAAAACCTTGTCCACTACGGGCATGTTGTCAACGTCACCAGTGTAGTTGGCCTTCAAGCTGCGGCCATCCTTCAACTGAAGGTCGATATCGAAGGTATAGGCCTTGGTGTCGGGGTCGATAGATACCTCCACAGCGCCACTCTTAAGCAACACTCCATTGTCGTAGCCATAGGTCGAGTAACGCATGCTGTTCAAGCATGGCCACTCAGTAGACTCCTTAACCTCGTATGTGCCTGCGGGGAGGTAGTCCTTCTCGGGGTCGCCATAGAAGTCAAGACACAAGGTTGTTTCGTTGTATGCGAAGTTATCTGCCTCGTTTGCATCCTCATAAGAGAACATGAGGTAGTAGTTAGAGCTATACTTCGAGCCCTTAACACGAGTGTAGTTGTGCTCGATGATGTTCGATGGGTCATCCTTGGTTGTGAATGCCTCCTCTACCATTACGCTCTTGCCAGCGCCCTCAGCGGCTACCAGCAAAACGTAATCCTTAACGGGATCGAGGTCGGTAACTTCAACAGCCTCCTTCGATGCGGGGTCTACCTCATCGCCCTTGCGGAGCACCTCCGAAGCCTCGGGAATCTCCTTTGAGGCGTTCTGCACGAGGTATGCAACGCGCTCGGCATTCTCGGCTGTGAAGCGGAAGTTGATAGAGGTGTGAGCCACCTGTACAAGCTCAACGTCGAGTGTCACCTCAGCCTGAGCTGTGGTCTTAACATATAGTGTGTTAGAACCCGCAACCTTTGTTACGTTCTTAGCCGCTGCAACAACCATATACTCGGTATCAGCCTCGAGACCCTCGGCCTTAACCTCTGCCTTGCCCTCTGCAAGCTCCACGGCAACACCCTCAGTCATGATAGCATCCAACGTGGGCGCCTCTGCACCATCCTCAAGCACCATGTAGCGCGCCTCGGTGGCGTTGGTCGTAGTAAGTGTGAATGTCACATAGTTAGCATTCTCCGAGCCCTTCTCAAGAGCAATGGTAGGCTGTGCCTCATTGTTGGGGGTAGGTGTAGGCTCTGGGTTGCAACTCGCGAGGCTGAGGCCAAGAGCTGCCATGCAAAGTAAAGCAAGTCTTTTCATAGTTTTATGTTTTTATTTTAGTAATTTCCGCTATGTGTTGTGTGTTAGCTATTTGCGTGTGAGAACGATGTCCGATGCGCCGCAGTAGTATGCCATCCATCCCACGCCGTCGAAGTTGTAGACCAACGATGGGTAGCAGTTCGCAACGGGTGACGAGATGGTCAAGGTGTTGCCATCCTCCGAAAGAGTAACACTAAAGTTGTTATCGACCGCTACGCCAAGGGTTGTTGGGTCTGCCGAGAGCATGAAGCAGTCGCCAAAGAACATCCAGCCCACAACAGAGTGGTGCGCATAGCCATCCATTGTGATGACATCACCCTCCGCGATGTCGAACACCCACTTGGGGCCCCACTTCAACTCGGGATCCTCAATCTCATACTCCACAAGGTCGGTAACGCTATAGTAATCGATGCCGCACCAGCAATCTACCAATGCCACAAGCTGGTTGTTGTCGCGATAATTGTAGCCGTAATCCTCAACGCCCGCAACGATGTTTACGGTAAACTCCGACTGGGTGGGCTCTGCGTAGCCATCAGTGATGGTCTGCACGCCGCTCCATTCGCCAAGGAGGCTCTCAAAAAGTTCCGACTCCACGCGCTCGTTCTGCTCTACGGCAGTCGTTGTCTCGGTTGCTGAGAGCTGAGCACGGTTGCCCTGCTTGTCGATGAGCATAACGAGTGCGGTGTATGATGTCTCGGGCTGAAGACCCTTCTGTGACAAAGTCTGCTCGCCGGTGTACTTGATGCCTACATTCATGGCATGGTATGAGATATATGCACTCTCATCCTCGAGTTTGGCAAGCATCGCCTCAATCTTTGTTGTCTCTGCAAAATAGTAGTAGTAACAATCTACATCGGCTGAAGGAGTACACTTAACAGTCATCTCGTATGGATCAACACCCGAGAACTCGATTGCTACACTCTCTGTAGAATCTACGTGCGCAGGGGTGCGGAACTCTGTCACAAAGACATCCTCCATCTCAAGCTCCTCTTCATCCCAATAGAATGCATAGATTACGAAGTCGGTATTCTCGCGGTAGCCGGCGTTGCTGAGGAAGTTCTCCTGGTCGCCCTTGAAGAGCATCTGCTCGCACACCTCCGCGTAGGTAGACTCGGTCATCTGTGCGTAGTTGCGCAGCGCCTCGTCAAACTCCGCCTTTACGTCGTTGAGGTCGGCACTCTCGAAGCGAGCCTTCGACATAACATCACAATAGAAGTAAGCATCCTTATCCTCGGGGTATATACTATATATAACCTGGTATGCGGTCAAGTGAGCCTCATCCACCACGATGTTTATCTCGTTCTCGGTAGGCGTTGGAGGTGTAGGCTGTGGCTTGTCGGGAGTCTCGGTCGTGTCGCAAGCTACAAATGTCGCAATTGCCAATAAGTAGAGTAGTGCTCTTTTCATAAGATGTTTTTAGGTTTTAGTTGTCGTTTTCGGTTTTCTTTACACAAAATTATCTAATATCAATGAAAAACATGTAAAAATATCTGTTATTTTAATATAACATTTTAAAAAAAATATATTACATTTGTATTACAAAAATACTTAAATAGTTAATAATATGGATTTTAGCAAATATTACAAAAGACGCCTATATTACTTTGCGCTTGTGCTGATGATGTTTGCACTATTTGTCCCCGTAGCGCATGCCTCAAATGAGCAACAATCAGCATCGCGACAGCAGCGTATCGACTTTGAGCACTTCGAGTTGTTGCGCTCAACGAATCGCGATTCGGCACACAAGTATGCCGAGCGTGTTATTGGCAACATAGACTCACTTGCCGCGAGCATGGAGGTGGCTAAGGTCTACGACTTTATGGCCGAGTATGCCGAGATGACGCTGCATCGTTACGGCATGGCACTCGGCTATCGCCTGCAGTCTGCGCGCGTCTATGAGGCACTCAATAATCGCGCCTGCCTAACGCGTACCAATGCACTTTTGGCGCGCATCTATCTGCGTAACGGCGACTATCACAACGCTTTCAGTTATAGCACGAAGGCCCTTGAAGATGCAATTCAGTTGGGCGATAAGACCTCGGAGCGTGAGTCATACCTCGTTCTCGAGCAGGTCACATACTTCTATCACAATGATATAGATATGGCCATGAGGTACAATCGCATGGTTACGGATGGTTATGAGGGTAAGGAGCAGGCGCACCAGACTATACGCGCGCTGAACAATCGTTTCAACTACACCATGACATTTGAGGATATGCTCGACCTTACGCTCTTGGCCGAGGCGTTATGCAAGGAGTATGACTTCGGGGATTTGCTCATTAACATATATCTCAATGCCTCGATGCAGGCTCTGTCGTTCGAAGAGTATGATGTTGCGGTGGACTATCTCGAGCGTGCAAAGCCCCTGCTTACAAACTTCAAGGAGGAGGGATACTACTACTCGGCATTGGGTTTCTACAACCTTATGGTGGGCGACTCTAGCGAGGCGATTGTCAACTTGAAACACTCCATCGAGTTGCTCGGTCAGGATGACTTCGATGCGAAGAATGTGCACTCGTACTTCCTGTTGCAGGATATCTATTTCAACGAGGGGCGCTACAAGGAGGCATACGAGGCGCTCATGGCATTTGCCGAGACCTACACACGCCAGCATAACACCTCCAACGTGGTGAACCTCTCGAAGCTGATTAACGATATGGAGCTTGCTCAGGCCGAGGAGCGCCTTAAGCAGCATCAACGCGAATTGCAGCAGACCCGAGAATACAACAAACTCTTGAGACACATCCACACCGCAGTCATCTGTTTCGTGGCAGCTATCGCAGTGCTCGCCCTTCTTCTGTGGCGCATGCAGCGCAAGAACAGCCGCCTGAATAGCATCAAGGCGGAGCAGGAGCTGCGCCATAAGAATGAGATTATCAAGATTCAGCAGTTGCAACAGTATGAGGAGCAGACAAACATGGAGCAACTTTCGGAGGAGCTTAATCGCGCGGCGAACATCACGGACAACCGCGAGATGCGTAATGAGCTGCGCCACATTATCCGCCGTCTGCAGAAGAATACGGGTGCTGATAGCCACTGGGCTGAGGTGGAGAAGACGCTCGCAAACTCCAACGATGCATTCTTTGAGAACCTCCTGAAGGAGTATCCCAACCTCACGAAGAACGAGCGTAAGCTCTGCACGCTCATACATATGAACCTCTCGACAAAGGAGATCTCGAATATCACGCACCAGAGTATTGGCAGCATCAATGTGGCCCGCTCGCGCCTGCGCCAGAAGTTCGGACTCACCGACAGCGACACCTCGCTAATCGCCTTTTTGGATAGGTTTAAGGGGTAAAGTATATGCGTATCAATACCTAATTAACTCGCTAAATGCTTATAATATAGAGTGCGAGTGTAGTATATATCCGAATTTTTGCTACCTTTGCGCAAGAATTTTTGAATAACTAATGCTTGAAATTATGAAGCACGCTTATGTTTTCCCCGGCCAGGGTTCACAGGCCGTGGGTATGGGCAAGGATATTTACGACAATGTGCCCGAGGCAAAGGAACTTTTTGAGAAGGCTAACGAGATTCTCGGTTTCCGCATTACAGATATTATGTTCGCTGGCACTCCCGAGGAG
>JAZRAT010000007.1:0-14835 GCA_045634725.1 Alistipes sp.
CAAAACTACAAACTTACTGAACATGGACAAAGTAAACGCTATGCAGTTGCAGGATGTGGTTATCCGATTCTCGGGTGACTCAGGTGACGGTATGCAGCTCACCGGTACGCTCTTCTCGGACACTTCAGCACTGCTCGGAAATGGTATCTCTACCTTCCCCGACTACCCCGCTGAGATTCGCGCTCCGCAGGGAACTGTAGCAGGTGTATCTGGTTTCCAGGTGCACATCGGCTCTTCACGTGTAGACAACCCTGGCGACTACTGCGATGTGCTCGTGGCTATGAACCCCGCAGCTCTCATCGCTAACCGCAAGTGGCTTAAGCCCTCGGCTACCGTTATCATCGACGGCGACACCATGACCGAGGATAACATCACAAAGGCGGGCTTCAAGACCATGGACCCCATCACTGAGCTCAACCTCCAGGACTACAATGTCGTTATTCCCGACATCACTACAATGACTAAGGAGGCGCTTAAGGACTCAGGAATGGACAACAAGGCTGTTGTAAAGTGCAAGAATATGTTTGCCCTCGGTATCGTATTCTGGATGTACAACCGTCCCGATGACTACGCTAAGAACTACCTCGACTCTAAGTTCGCTAAGAAGAACCCTCTCGTTGCTGAGGCTAACAAGAAGGTTATCGAGGCTGGTTACAACTACGCTGCTAACACACACCAGTTTGCAAACAACTATACTGTAGCTCCCGCTGAGTTGGAGAAGGGCGTATACCGCTCAATCAACGGTAACACAGCTACTGCATGGGGCTTCTGCGCTGCTTCTGAGAAGTCGGGTCTTCCCCTCTTCTGTGGCTCATACCCTATCACTCCCGCAACCGTAATCCTCGAGGAGCTTGCTAAGCGTCGTGACCTCGGTGTTAAGACCGTACAGGCTGAGGATGAGATCGCAGGTATCTGTACTTCAATCGGTGCAGCATACGCTGGTAACTTCGCCGTTACTACTACTTCTGGTCCTGGTATTTCGCTCAAGAGCGAGGCTATGGGTCTTGCAGTTATGGCAGAGCTTCCTTTGGTTGTTGTTGACGTTCAGCGCGGTGGTCCTTCAACAGGTCTTCCTACAAAGACTGAGCAGAGCGACCTTAACCAGGCTCTCTACGGCCGAAATGGTGAGTGTCCTATGGTAGTTGTTGCAGCATCTTCACCAAGCGACTGCTTCCACTACGCATTCATGGCAAGTAAGATCGCTATGGAGCACATGACTCCCGTAATGTTGCTTACTGACGGTTTCATTGCTAACGGCTCTGAGCCTTGGAAGATTCCTTCAATGAGCGAGTATCCCGCTATCGTGCCTCCTATCGTAGCACCTCGCGGCGAGGGTGAGGGCGAGTTCTTGCCTTATGAGCGTAACGAGAAGCTCGCACGCGGCTGGGCATTCCCCCGTAAGGAGGGTCTCGAGCACCGCATCGGTGGCTTGGAGAAGGATAAGCTCCGCGGTACTATCTCACACGATCCTAAGAACCACCAGGAGATGGTTACTACACGTCGCAAGAAGGTGGAGCTCGTGGCAGAGGAGTTGCCCGAGTTGGAGGTATTTGGTGCAAACGAGGCTGATGTACTCGTTGTAGGTTGGGGCGGTACACGCGGTCACCTCCACAGCGCAGTTAAGCAGCTTCAGGATGAGGGCAAGAGCGTTGCTCACCTCCACTTCAACTACATCTACCCCTTGCAGAAGGGCGTAGCCGAGACCTTGAAGCGCTACAAGCGCATCGTGGTATGCGAGTTGAACGAAGGTCAGTTTGCTAACTACTTGCGTCAGCAGTTCCAGGAGGTTGTGATCGAGTCTTACGGCAAGACTGAGGGTCAGCCCTTCACTGTTATCGAGATCAAGGATAAGGTTAATTCAATGTTGTAACTGTAACACCACAAATAACTTAAAACGAGAAAAACTATGGCAGAATTTAAGTATACACCCGCTGATTTCAAGAGCGATCAACAGGTAAAGTGGTGTCCCGGTTGTGGCGACCACGCCATCCTTAACGCCGTACAGCGTACAATGCCCGAGGTGGCAGACGCACTCGGCAAGCCCCACAACAAGTTTACTTTCGTGTCGGGTATCGGTTGCTCATCACGCTTCATCTACTACATGAAGACCTTCGGCTTCCACACCATCCACGGTCGTGCTAACGCCATCGCAACAGGTATCAAGACTGCTAACCCCGACCTCTCCGTATGGGTATGTACAGGTGATGGCGACTCATTGGCTATCGGTGGTAATCACTTCATCCACGCCATCCGTCGTAACATCGACCTTAACGTTATCTTGTTCAACAACGAGATCTATGGTTTGACAAAGGGTCAGTACTCTCCTACCACTAAGCTTGGCAAGATTACTAAGACTTCACCTTTCGGTACTGTTGAGAAGCCCTTCACACCTGGTGAGTTGGTTATCGGCGCAAAGGGTACATTCTTCGCTCGTACTATCGACCAGGAGGTTATGTTGACTAAGGAGTGCTTGTTGGCAGCTGCTAAGCACAAGGGTATGGCTGTTACCGAGGCTTTGGTTAACTGTATGATCTTCAACGACAAGACTCACGCATTGTTTGCAGGTGATAAGGCTACTCGCGAGGAGCACACTATCCACCTCGTACACGGCGAGAAGATGTTGTTCGGCAAGGATAAGAACAAGGGTCTCGTATTCGAGAACATGCGTCTCAAGCCTGTAACCATCGGTGAGGACGGCTACACTATCGACGATGTTTTGACACACGACGCTAAGTGTGCTGACACCACTCTCCACTCTATGCTTGCAGCTATGAAGTACCCCGAGTACCCCGTAGCAGTGGGTGTAATCCGCGATGTTGACGACGAGAACGTTTACGACGTTAAGGTTGCAGAGCAGGTTGAGCAGGTTAAGGCTACTGCAAAGATTAAGTGTGTTGACGACCTTCTTCGCTCAGGCCAGACTTGGGAGATTAAGTAATTTCGCACGGATAGGTCGCAGTTGCGCGACACTAAACAAGTGAGCCTCGGATGTTATCCGAGGCTCTTTTTATTTCCAGACGGAGAGTGCATTACAAAAAGAATTCCCCGCAACATCGTTTGTTGCAGGGAGCGTATCACGCTATGATATAAGATATTAGTCCGCGAGCTGATCGGGATCCTGATGCTCGGCAATGGTCTCCATATCGTGGCACTCTACGCCACGCATACGACACTTCTCCAAGACAAAGAAGCGAAGGATAACCACTGCGGCACACACTACAATAGCAGTTGCTACAAGATATACGACCAACTGCATCTCGCCACTACCGACAATCGAGCGCAACGATTCGCCACGATACGACAGAACGATAAGCGCATAGGCAATCGCATTATTAAACATATGTAGGATAACGGGGGCGAAAATCGAACGCTTCGAGAGGTAGTAGTAACTGAAAACGACACCTACAACGAGAGCCTCGGCAATGACAATAGGCTCCATGTGTACCACTCCAAATGCGACCGCTGAGAGCGATGCCGACACAAGGGGCGAGGTGTTGCGACTAAGGATGTTGTAGAGTCTTGCGCGGAATACCATCTCCTCAAAAATGGGGGCTAGAATCACCACCGCTATAAGCGTACATGGACCATCGCCAAAGGCACGACTATCGGGCGACAGCACGCCCTCGAGAGGCAGCAAGACTATCGAGATGGAGATGAGAAGCAGGACTCCGAAAAGCAGAGAAATGGGGTTAAATCCGCGTCGTGAATTATACACAGGAAGCACTCGCCTAAATGCCACACGTTCAATGAGTACAGTCATGCCATATATAGCAATCATTGAGCAGAAATAGAGAAGCATAAATCTTACATCTGCCGAGATGTTTGACATGGAGATAGACACCGCAGTACCCACCAAAAACATGCTTAGCACAAAGACAAAAACAAACATCGTAGTAAGTCCTACGCTCTTGAAAAATCGCTTCATAATCGATTCAAATTTCAGTTAATCACCCTACCCCTCATCAACGCAACTATAGCATAACCAATGGGCATAGCAACAAAATTCAAACAAAGATAGGAATTTTTCAAGAAACGAGGCTGAAAATAGGATAAAATTTACTATTTTTGTCCGATTAATTTATTTGTGAATAATAGAAGAAAAATATAGATGGCAAAAGTTGTTGCTTTAGCAAATCAGAAGGGCGGCGTGGGTAAGACAACCACGGCTATAAACCTCGCAGCATCGGTGGCGCTACTGGGCAAGAAGGTATTGCTCATAGATGCCGACCCACAGGCAAATGCTACATCGGGCTTGGGTTTCGACATCAACCAGCAGGGTCTCTACGAGTGCATCGTAGGCGACGCTGAGGCACGCGATGTAATACTCCACTCGGAGGATATCAAGAAGTTGTGGGTGCTACCCTCCTCTATCAACCTCGTAGCAGCAGATACCGACCTCTCACAGATGGAGAATGCCCACCACATTATCAAGGGCATCGTTGACTCTGTGCGCGACGACTACGACTACATCTTCATCGACTGCTCGCCATCGTTGGGTTTCACAACGGTGAACATCCTTACGGCCGTAGACTCGGTGCTTGTTCCCGTGCAGTGCGAGTATTTGGCGTTGGAGGGCTTGAGCAAGCTCTTGAACTCCATCAAGATGGTTAAGAGCCGTCTCAACCCCGCATTGGCCATCGAGGGCTTCGTGCTCACGATGTACATGCGCAACAAGCTCAACAACCAGGTGGTAAACGAGGTGCGCGAGCACTTTGGAGAGTTGGCATACGAGACCATCATCCAGCGTAACATCCGCCTTGGCGAGGCCCCCTCACACGGCAAGCCCATCATGCTATACGACGCTTCAGCAACGGGTGCGGTGAATTACCTGAGCCTTGCACGCGAGTTCCTCAAGCGCAACAAGACAAAGAGAGAATAAACGAAACACGAGATATGACTACAACAAAGAATAAGAGAGGATTGGGCCGTGGCTTGGACGCCCTTTTCGGCGATGTCAATCCCACACAACACGCTAAACCTATGTCTGAAATGGCAGAGGTGGCGATTGCAGATATCATCCCCAACCCCCTACAGCCACGCCATGACTTCGATGACGAGGCCCTCGCAGAGCTCTCGGCATCTATCGCTACGCTCGGCGTGATTCAGCCCATCACACTCCGCCGTCGTAACGATGGCAAGTACACCATCATCAGTGGTGAGCGTCGTTGGCGTGCATCACAGATGGCGGGTCTCGAGACACTCCCCGCATATATCCGCGAGGTGGATGACGAGGACCTTCACGCAATGGCACTTGTGGAGAATATCCAGCGTCAGGACCTCAATGCCATAGAGATTGCGTTGGGCATGCAGCGCCTTATCGAGGAGTGCGGTCTTACGCAGGAGGCCATGGCAGAGAAGGTGGGCAAGAAGCGCTCAACCGTATCTAACTATATGCGTCTGTTGGGTCAGCCCTCGGAGGTACAGTTGGCACTCAAGGAGGGTGTCATCAGCATGGGTCACGCCAAGGCTATCGCAGCCCTCGACCCTGCGGAGCAGATTAAGGCTATGAAGCGCTGTGTGAAGAAGGGTCTCTCGGTGCGCCAGGCGGAGGCCTTAGCACGCAAGATGAGCGAGGCATGCACAGTTGAGCCAGAGATTGAGGAGGAGTACCCCGAGTCATTCTCAAAGCTTGTGGATGAACTCGAGCGCCTATTTAGCGACAATATCTCCATCAAGCGCTCAAAGAGCGGTGCCAGCCGTATCACCATAGAGTGTGCAAACGATGCGGAGGTAGATGCTCTTATTGAGAAGCTACACAAAATAAACAACAAATAATTGCGTTGGTGAGTATAGGTATGATTAGAAGGATATCCATAGCCATCGTTATGGCGGTGATTGCGCTCATTGCAGTCACCGAGGATGTCTCTGCGCAGGTGTACACTCGCGACAACACGCGAGGCAACATCCGCACCATCAACAACGGAGGCCTCGTACCCATCGACTCGGCTGCCATACTCAAGGCTAAGGCCGAGGCTGCGGCACGACGCGACTCACTCTACTACAACCACCTCGACTCTATCGGTCGCACCCTGGACGAGCTCTACGACAACCTCCCCGACACGGCACGCGACTCCATGCGTAACGCCATTGCCGCGACACTCAAACGCGACTCACTCATACGAGGTCGTGGCGATAGCATCACCGCCGATGGTCGCCGCATCCGCCTGAACAAGAATGGCGAGCCACGCAAGCCCTTCATCAGCGACTCTATGAGCCTCTCGAAGATGTGTTGGTTGTCGTTGCCCCTACCAGGCTTCGGACAGATATACAACAAGCAATACTGGAAGCTTAGCATCCTCTACCCCGTTGTGGGTACATCGTTGGGTATGTTCATCCACGAAAACAAGCAGTACAAGCCCTTCAAGGCGCAGTATGACCAGTATCTCATCGACCATGGATATATGCGTACTCCCGAGCTTGACGCAATCCAGACCGAGATGATACGCCACAACACCCGACAGCAGATATACGCCGGCATAGCAATCGCCTCATATCTCTACTTCATTGGCGATGCTGCGGTAAACTACTCGACAAACGAGGTGTCGCAGGTGAAGAAGGCAACTACCCTTTCGACCATCTGCCCAGGTGCGGGACAGATATACAACAAGAGTTATTGGCGTGTGCCCATCGTAATTGGCGGTATGGCATCGACAATTTATACCATCGACTGGAATAACCGCGGTTATAAGCGCTTCAAAACGGCATACTCGCTTCTTATCGACTACGAGCGCCTAACGCCCGACGAGAGGTTGGAGAAGTACCCCAATGGTGCTCCCGACGAGTTCCGTGGTGCATATTCCACAACCTTCCTTAAGAATCTTAAGGATAGTTACCGCCGTAACCGAGACCTCTGTATCCTGCTCACTGCGGGCGTCTACATGTTGCAGATTATCGATGCTCATGTCGATGCACACCTCCAGGACTACGACATCTCGGACGACCTAACCATGAACCTCGAACCATACTTCGACTACTCACCCGTGGGATCTAAGCCCCTTATGGGAGTGAATATGAGTCTGAAATTTTAACTACGAAATATGAAGATACCATCTATAAAGGCGCTACTTCTTGTCGCGTCACTTGTCATCGTTGCATCGCTCGATGCCTCGCTCTATGCGCAGCGTCCACGCCGTGGCGTAGATAAGCGCTACACCTCTCCCGAGGAGATACAGCGCCGTCAGGATAGCATCAACAACCGCCTAAATGGCGACACCACGGCATACGAAGCCCCCACATTTGTTGAGGAGGTGGCTGAGTCACGCCCCACAAACCGTCCCATGCAGATAGACTCTGTGTTGGCACTATGGCGTGCAAGTAGTTCGAAGGAGTACTACGAGCGCTACTTCGCCGACTTCAAGGGCTATAGCGACGCCATAACAGCATCTGGCGCATACGACAACACCGACTCACTCTACATAGCGCGCATGCAGGGCATCATGACACCCGTGCCTCTAACCTACAACCGCGAGGTGCGCAGTGCCATCGAGCGCTTCTGCTCACCAAACTACGCCAACACATTCAGCTATGCCTACTACTACTTTCCCATCATCGAGGAGGAGTTCACCAACGCAGGCATACCCATCGAGATACGCACCCTCGCAATCGTAGAGTCGGGACTTAACCCACTGGCCAAGTCTGGCAAGAGCGCCGTGGGCATCTGGCAATTTATGCCCGCAACAGGCAAGGAGTTCGGTCTCGAGATTAACTCTATGGTCGATGAGCGTTGCAACCCACGCCTCGCCTCGCGTGCCGCAGCGCAGTACCTCAAGCGCATGTACAACATCTATGGCGACTGGACACTAGCCATCGCAGCCTACAACTGCGGTCCTGGTCGCGTAAATAGAGCCCTAAATAATAGTGGTGTGAGCCTCGAGGATGCAGGTCGCCTCTTCTGGGATATATACGAGTACCTACCCTCGGAGACACGAGGCTATGTACCTCTCTATATGGGTGCTACATACGCCTTTGCCTACCACCGCGCGCATGGCGTGACCATCCCCACACCTCCCATGCCCATCGCAGTGGATACGGTGATGATTAACCGCCCTCTACACCTCGAGCAGGTATCTTCAACCCTCGGCATCGACATCGAGGTGCTCAAGATGCTAAACCCCGAGTACACCATGCAGATTATCCCCGCGACAACCAAGAGCTACCCTCTCACACTCCCCGTAGAGCTCTTCACCGAGTTCGACCGCCAGCGTGATAGCATCTTCGCGAAGGATAGCCTCTACTTGAAGGAGTATGTCGTGCATGCAAACATCGAGAAGAAGATGCACGAGGCGCCTCCCGTAACCACACACACCGTGAAGAAGGGCGACACCTTGAGCGCCATTGCCAAGAAGTATGGTTGCACCGTACAGCAACTTATGAAGTGGAACAACCTCAAAAATGCTAACGCACTACGCATCGGTCAGAAACTAAAGGTTAGCAGTAGATAATAACGCATAACACGCTTATGTACAACCACCTCGACACCGATACCACCATCATCGCACCTGCTACCGCAGCGGGTGGTGCAGTCATGGTCGTACGCCTAAGTGGCAGTCGCGCAATAGAGATTGCCGATGGCCTCTTTCGAGGCAAGAAACCTCTTCGTGATTGCAAGGGCTACACCCTGCACTATGGCCGTATCGTTGACGAGAACAACCGCACAATAGACGACGTCGTCGTGGCACTCTTCCGCGCGCCACACTCCTATACGGGCGACGACACCGTGGAGATTACACTCCATGGTTCGGAGTATATCACCTCGGAGGTGCTACGCCTTGCCATCAACCGCGGAGCAACGATGGCCATGCCTGGCGAGTTCACACGCCGTGCCTTCCTCGCTGGCAAGATGGACCTCAGCCGTGCCGAGGCTGTTGCCGATGTAATCGCTTCGGACTCAATGTGGTCGCATAACGTGGCATCTACACAGATGCGCGGAGGCTACTCCGAACGTCTCGCTACGCTACGCAATGAGCTACTCCGCCTCTGCTCGCTCCTGGAGTTGGAACTCGATTTTTCGGAGGAGGATGTGGAGTTTGCCGACCGCACATCACTACGCAACACACTCGATGATATTGGCTCGCAAATAGAGCAACTCACATCATCTTTTGCATTAGGTAAAGCACTTAAGGATGGTGTAAATGTGGCGATTGTAGGCAAACCTAATGTAGGCAAGAGTACACTCCTCAACGCCCTTGTCGAGGA
The DNA here is from genome assembly GCA_045634725.1 of Alistipes sp. GTDB lineage: Bacteria > Bacteroidota > Bacteroidia > Bacteroidales > Rikenellaceae > Alistipes. The sequence goes on from JAZRAT010000007.1 coordinate 9,196, forward strand.
GGATAGAGCCATGGTCTCGGATATCGCGGGCACAACGCGCGACACCATCGAGGCCACAACCGTGATTAACGGCGTGCGCTACCGCTTTGTCGACACTGCGGGCATCCACGCCACTGCCGACACCCTTGAGCAGATGGGTATCGACCGCACACACCGCGCCATGGCCAATGCCAGCATCGTCATCCACCTCACTACGGCAGACGACCCAACATTCGACGCAATCGAACATAACGACGCGCAGCACCATATCCGCGTGATAAACAAGATAGACGCCGCGCCTGTCCCCACTACCCTCGCCCCCGACACGCTCTGCATTTCGGCCAAGCATGGCATCGGCATCGAGGAGTTGCGCGAGCGTTTGGCAGCCACCATCGACACCTCGAAGCTCGGCACGGGCAGCGTCGTGGTATCTAACATGCGTCACTACGCGGCATTGCGCGAGGCCTACACAGCCCTCACCTCTGCGCGCACAGCAATGGATAATGGTTTACCCTCAGATTTGTTGAGCGAGGACATCCGTCGTGTTGTCCACCATATGGGTGAGATCACTGGCGAAATCACCTCCGACGACATCCTCCATTCCATCTTCTCCCACTTCTGCATCGGAAAGTAATTTTTATGCATCGGGAAATATAATATATAATGTAAAAGAACTGAAAATGATGTTAATATGAATGACTTTTGGATTTTAATGAAAGAGTATTGGGCAGTGCTTGGCATCGTTGTTGTTGTCATAGGTACTGTTATACGAGAATATATTAAGTGGAAAGGGGCTAAAAGTGATGAAACGCTTCGTGATGAGTATCAAAAATCATTCGATAAAGTTGTAACAGATTTGTCGTCGGACAATGTATCATTACAACTTACATCTGCAATTCTGCTACGCCGATTCTTTATGATTAATCAAATGAAGAAGTGTGGTGATTTCTTGAAAGATGAGACAATCAATGTCATCTCCTCTTTGTTACGCACTTTGCCGTCTTCTGTTTTTCAAAAGACTGTAGGTGATGGATTAGTCTATGCAAAAGACTTGTCTGGTATAGACCTACAACGTACAAACTTGCAGGATGTATGCCTTGAAGGCAAGACATCCCGTTTGATTCTTAACAAAAGTGATTTGTTTATGGCCGATTTGTCATATGCATTAGTTAAGAACGTAGATGCTGAAGGTGCATATTTTTATCATAGTATTTTGTTGAAGACCAGATTCAAGAATTGTAATCTGAAGGGTGCTGATTTTAGAAATACCGATTTAACAAAATCATGTTTTGAGAATGTCGAACTTTATCACGCCAAATTTGATGGAGCAGTAAATATCCCCGAGGAAATCCTAGCTGGCCTAGGCGATTATACCGACGATGATGGAAACACATACAAGGCGGTATATATGAAAGAAGAAAAAGTGACAACAGTCAACAAGAATTCATATGGCAACATTTTCTTCAGTATTCCTGGATGTGCAAGTGCAGAAGACAATGCCCTTATCAGTGAGTATCGTAAAGTACTGGAGCAAATGAATTATAATGTAATATACTATGCTAGAGACCAATATCCTCAATTCGGGCAACTGAATAAGGTTCGCAAAGATATTTTACAATCAGCGGCTATGTTGGTTTTTGGATTCAAACAAATACGGATAGATAAGGCTATATTTAGGCCTAATACAAAAGAGGAGGAAATTTGGGAAAAGAGATGGCTACCGACACCTTGGAATGAAATTGAAGTAGGATTGGGGGCTATGTTGGGTTTGCCGATATTATTAGTTAAAGATAATGATATACATAGTGGAATATTTGACAATCACCTAAGTGAAAGTTTCATAGCCATTGTATCTGCTAATGATAAAATAGATGATATCATCAAAGGACGTTCCTTTAATTTATGGTTATCAAAATTTAAAAATGCCGATATCAGTAATGCTGAAATAAAAGAAGATTTTGTAAATTTTTACGCAAAGGAGCAACATGAAATCTGGTGTAAAGAGTGTATTAACCAAGGATGGACTTATGGTGAAACACGTAATGATGAACTTAAACAACATCCTTGTTTAGTTGAATATGAATTACTTCCAGATTCTGAAAAAGAATACAATCGTAATGCCGCCATTGCTACATATAACGCAATCAGTAAAAGCGGGTTCAAAATCTCTAAGAAATAATTTTCTTTATAGGATGTAATATTTGTACTGTTTTCTTATTAAATACTTAATAATGAAATATTAAACGATATCGTAATAGTAAAAAAGGAAGATCATAATGATACCTTAAATTTTATGCTTTAAGACACTCAATGCTTATCAAAAGAAATAAATCTGAATGTTATTTACAAATTAATCTTCTTTTGAGAAGCAAAAAGAGTATGTTTTGGCACTTCTCAGAAAGTGCCGACTAAAAGGTAGATGGATATAAAGAAACTCATAACATCTGCAAATGAGAAGAACAAAGCCCATTTAAAAAGAGTGTAAAGCCAATGCTATAACAGACCTCTTAAATTTGGCGATAAAGCCATTTTAGTTTACTCCTATTCTATATATACATTGGACTAAACTAAACCACTAAATTTAATAACAATCGCAAGTGCAATTTCAGCTCCAATTAAAGGCAATTTTACCATGCAAAGAATCCCATTAACAATTTGTACTATGTATTCCCTCTTTGGAATACCAAAGATTTAGCAATGCGGAGTAAAGGAAACTACAACGACTGGAGGAACGTAATGTGTTACCAGCTTATGATTGTTGATGACCTGGGAACAGAACCACGGGAAGTAATGGAGTTCGGGAATGTATATACGCCATTGATAGACCTCATTACCACGCGTTACGAGGAGCAACTTTACACTATCTTCACCACTAATCTCACCCTGCACAACTCGAAGAGAAATATGGTAAACGCATCGTTGACCGCCTCAATGAAATGGTAGAAAAAGTAGTTTCGAGAATGAATCCTATAGAAGGTGATGTTTTTCTTTCCCCTTAGTTAGGTCATAATTATATTGTGATATAAAAAAGAGAAAAAGCCGAAACTTTTTCTCTTTTTTATTGCCGATTGTCAGAAGTTGTTAAAAATGTAGGGTTACTTTACAAAGTAACCCTTAATTATATTTGTTATGTCACTTTGGGATTGGCTGCTTGCAGCGTGGATTTACGAGGAGTTGTTCGACGATGACGATTCAGGCAACGCCTCGCACGACAACTCTCACGACTACGATTCATCATACGATTACGATGATTATGATGAGGATTTTTAGTAATTCTCGACACCTCGCATTGAAATAATGTTTAACTTTGTGTAACAAATAATAATCTCATTAAGCCATGAAACGAATATTTTTTATTACATTGGTAATCTGCGGGCTTGCTACATTTAACGGTTATGCACAGACAGATTCTCTTAAAACAATAACAACATCCATCGAGAATGTAGAGCAAAAGCCTCTTGATGTAGATTCTGTTACAATAGCCCAAATTAGAGCTATATATGATAGAATGGAAAATCTTGTACCTCGCTATAAAATGTACAAAACAGAAAATATATATCATCTTATTAAACTAGATACTGCAACGGGAAGAGTATGGCAGGTTCAATATCGATCTGGAGATGTAGATTCCAAAACCACCGTGATTGATGACTATTCGTTATTGTGGTCGTGGGAAAAAGAAGTTGCTGGTAGATTTGAATTGTATCCAACCCAAAATATGTATAAATTTATACTTGTTGATGCACAAGATGGTAGGACTTGGATGATTCAATGGAATATTGATTCGGACAGAAGATTCAGAGAACGAATTTACTAATGATGTATATGATTAACGACTACGAAGATATTAAGGAATGTGTTTATAAAAATGAACACTACTCGGTGCGTGATAATGGTGCAGTAATGCGACATATACGAGAAGGGAAAAAGGCTCGCAGAGATGATGGTGTGTGGACTTTTGGAATTAAAAATCTTCAAAATGGTTATATGATGCTTGGTCAACATAGGGTGCATATAATCGTAGCTACTGCATTTCTTGGTGCACGAGATTCCAAAGTCTATGTCGTTGATCATATAGATACTAATCGTTGCAATAATCGTGTAGAAAACTTACGCTGGTTTACTCGTTTGGAAAACGCTTTGAACAATGAGATTACACGAAATAAGATTATTTACATTTGTGGTAGTATTGAAGCGTTTATTGAGAATCCTAGCATACTCCGTGAACGACTTGTAGGTGAGCCTTCATTGGAATGGATGCGCACTGTTACTAAGGAAGAGGCTGCTGCAGCGTATGAGAATATCAAACAATATTGGGCAGAGCAAGCAAATAATCCCAAACCGCTAATTGGTGGTAAAATGAATGATAGCGTGTATAGCAAACAACAGATTATCACTCAACATGCGCCTACATCGTCAAATAAAGAAATCGCATCTACGGTAATAGAAGGTAAATCTGATTTTATTGTATCAAACGATGAATGGGAACAGATGACGCAGTCCTTTAGAACCCCATACCCCGAAAACGACATTCACGATGAGGCTGCAGAGGATGGACAGCAAGAGAAGAATTATATTATGTCTCAACCCCCCAAAGCTGCTCAAGAACTTCATTTCATGAATGATAAACCTTGTTTTTATCCTCAAACCCCTCAGGAAGATACGGATACCCCATTACAAGCATATGCGAACAAATTAGTTCCGGGTAGTGTATTTTGGAAAAATCATGAAGGCAAGAGAGATTATGTTGTAGAAAAATGTGCACTATCAGTCAATGGCAATTCATTAATTGTAATGACGAAGGCTGGATATATTTGGGGTAATAACGATAAGGAAGAGAGTATTGAGATTTATATTTCTTCTTTGTCTAAGAATGATTATAACGATGATGAATTAAATCGGCAATTAACAGAAATTATATACAAAGATGGTGTGTTTATTCACAAACGCCCCGAAGTTGGATTTATGCCAAGAGAATATTTAGAAGAATTGTATGAAGAACTCATAAAAGAGTAATAATTATCATTTATAGCCTCCAATGCTCGCCTACACCTACATATCCTACGGCAAGTTCGAGCTAATCGACAAGCCGAATCCCGAGTTGCAAAGCCCGCGTGATGCCATTGTGCGCATTACGCTCGGCAGTATTTGCACCAGCGACCTGCATATCAAGCACGGCAGTGTGCCCCGTGCTGTGCCAGGCATAACCGTTGGCCACGAGATGGTTGGCGTCGTTGAGAAGGTCGGTGCCGAGGTCCGTAATGTCAAGGCGGGCGACCGCGTGACGGTCAATGTAGAGACCTTCTGCGGCGAGTGTTTCTTCTGCAAAAACGGCTTCGTGAACAACTGTACCGACCCAAATGGAGGCTGGGCGCTTGGCTGTCGCATTGATGGCGGACAGGCGGAGTATGTGCGTGTGCCGTATGCCGATCAGGGCCTCAACCGCATCCCCGACGGCGTAAGCGATGAGAAGTCGGAGGCCAAGCGGTCTTAGGAAGACAAAGTGGCGTAGCCACACCGTGGCCCACAGACGGGCATGGCTACGATCCGACTTGCGGTTGCGGCCCTGGTCGGCATACGGCACACGCACATACTCCGCCTGTCCGCCATCGATGCGACAGCCGAGCGCCCAACCACCATTGGGGTCAGTGCAGTTGTTCA
>JAZRAT010000008.1:0-6415 GCA_045634725.1 Alistipes sp.
TCACGACGCCCTAATCGTGGAGAGCGTGGCATGCTGCGAGCCCTACTCAACCGAGATTGCCACAATTGAGGAGAGATACCATAGCCCCATAATTGAGCATCTCTCGCTTCATCATTCGTTACGCGCCCCACCCGCAAAGGCCTAACACACACAACTTTTTACCCCCACCACACAAGCGTCATACCCTATTTTTAGGGAGTGCGACACCACACTTTTACCGCGATTAGGCGATTGCGTCGCCGATGTCGCGTGTGTACCTTTGCACCACAAACAGAATAAAACGTAACACACAATGAAGCACCTTTTATTAATATTCGCACTTGCAATTCTTCCCCTTGCCGCAGAGGCAAAAATAGATGTTCCAGAGTCTCCCAATGTGCAGGTAATCCGTAGCACAACAAATAAAAATTCCGACTCTAACATCTTTGGCCACGTCATCGACACCACAACAAAGGAGCATATCCCCTATGCTACGGTGGCTATCAAGGGCACCACTATCGGCTGCGCAGCCAACAGCTCGGGACACTATATTTTGAATAACCTCCCCGTGGGCGAGCAGCAGGTTGTCGTATCGGCAATCGGCTACGAGACCATCGAGCTGACATTTGTTATCGAGCGCGAGACATCCATGGAGCTCAACTTCGTGCTCAACGAGTCCAACACCCTTGTAGATGAGGTTGTGGTATCGGCAACACGTAACGAGACAAACCGCCGTACAACATCTACCGTTGTGAATGTAGCCTCGGCAAAGCTCTTCGAGAGCACCGCATCGTCAAACCTCTCGGAGGCGATGAACTTCCAGTCGGGACTCCGCGTGGAGAACACCTGCGGTAACTGCGGTGCGCCACAGCTCCGCATCAACGGCCTTGAGGGTCAGTACTCGCAGATATTGCTCGACAGCCGCGCCATCTTCTCATCGTTGGCAGGCGTCTACGGTCTCGACCTTATGCCCGTAGCGATGGTTGAGCGTGTGGAGGTTATCCGCGGTGGCGGCTCGGCACTCTACGGCTCGAGCGCTATCGGTGGCGTGGTGAACATCATCACCAAGGACCCCGTGCGCAACACCCTCTCGCTCTCGAACACTACGAACATCATGGAGGATGGCACACCCGACATCAACACCTCGCTCGGTGGCGCCTTCGTGTCGGACGACTACAAACTCGGTGCTTATGTCTTCGGCCAGGTTAAGTATCGCGACGGCTACGACCGCAACGACGACGGCTTCTCGGATATCACACGCCTACGCTCCGAGACCGTGGGCTTCCGCGCCTACTACAAGACCTCGGCACACTCGCGCATCACGGGTGAGTATCACCACATCCACGACTTCCGCCGTGGTGGCGACAACCTCGATGGCGCACCCCACATGTCGTACATCTGCGAGCAGATTGACCACAACATCGACGGTGGTAGTCTCAAGTTCGACTACTTCCCCAATATGCGTCACCGCGCAAGCATCTACGCCTCGGCACAGGGCATCAGCCGTGCGACATACTTCGGCGCCGACATGAACCCCGATGCCTATGGTACAACCAAGGACTTGACCTTCGTTGCGGGTGGCCAGTACACCCACAACTACAAGGCGGGACTCCCTGCGGAGCTCACAGCGGGCGTTGAGTATAACTATAACTCGTTGAACGACTACTACATCGCTACACAGCGTCGTCTCGACCAGCAGACCTCAACCATCGGTCTTTTTGCGCAGAACGAGTGGAAGAGCGACAAGGTAAACTTCCTCATCGGCTTCCGCCTCGACAAGCACAATATGATCGACCGCCCCATCTTCGCGCCCCGTGCGAATGTGCGCTATAGCCCCATCGAGGACCTCGGCTTGCGCCTTTCGTACTCAAGCGGTTACCGCGCGCCACAGGCATATAACGAGGACTTGCATATCGACGCCCTCAACCACTCGGTATCTATCATCGAGATAGACCCTAACCTGCGCCCCGAGTTCTCGCACTCGTTCAGCGCATCGGCAGACTACTACCACTCGTTCGGTCGCCTGCAGACCAACTTCCTCGTGGAGGGCTTCTACACCATGCTCGACGATGTATTCACGCTCGAGGAGACTGGCGAGAAGACCGATGAGGAGGGCAACCACTTTATCTATAAGACACGCCGCAACGCTGCGGGTGCACGCATCGGTGGTATCACCGCAGAGGTCAAGCTCGGCATCCCCAACACCTTCGACGTGCAGCTCGGCTACACCTTCCAGAAGAGCCTCTACGTTGAGCCCGAGAAGTGGAGCGACAACCCCGATCTCGCACCACAGCGCACCATGTTCCGCTCGCCCGACCACTACGGCTACCTCAACGCCAAGTACTTTATTACCAAGGATTTCAACGCCTCATTGTTCGGCACATACACTGGTCCTATGCTTGTTCAGCACTCGGCATATACCGATATCCTTGGCGTGGAGCACGACGACTCTGAGACACGCACACAGTCGTTCTGGGACTTCGGCTGCAAACTAAGCTACACCTTCTCGTTGTCGAATGTTGTGAATTTGGAGATTAACGCTGGCGTGAAGAATATCCTCGACTCATATCAGCGCGATATCGACATGGGTGCAGGTCGCGACTCGGCCTATATCTACGGCCCCGCCCTTCCCCGCACCTACTTCTTCGGCGTGAAGTTGTTCTTGTAACATATCACAAAAACCGTCATTCCGAAGGAGCGCAGCGACTGTGGGAATCTTCCTCAGTTAAGCACTAAAAGAGAGAGATTGCCACGCTCACCACATTCGCTCGCAATGACGCATTGACATAAACTAACATAAAAAAAATTAGGTGGAAGTCACACGATGATTTCCACCTTTTTATTTTGTTTTTAACTAAAAGATTTGTATATTTGTGGTATCATTGCGGAATACGCAGTGACTATAGATGACATTTAGGGCTGTTGGATTTGTAACAAAAACGACCAATTTTTAGAAACAAAAACACCAATAGGCACGCTGAATGCTCACGTCGTATGGCGTGGGTTGTGCTTGTGTTTTTGTGGGTGCTTGGTCGTACCTTGTTACATCGAGCGCACCCACGTTTCTTTATTGTAGGCACTCTCCGATTTTTAAGTTAAACGGTTGCTATTCTAATATGCAACAAAATTACTAACACAAATAATTGTTTAACTTAAAACTCATTATTATGAAAAGGTTTTTCGGATTGATGTTGCTGTGTGTAATATCTATTAGTGCTTCAGCACAAGAGCATCTGACATTCAAGGGAATACCAATGAATGGGCATATTTCCACTTTTGTAAGTAAATTGAAAAATATAGGATTCAAGGAAATTGCTTCTGAAGACTATTTCGCTTTAGTTGAGGGTGAGTTTGGAGGTAATGATTGTCAAGTAGCTATTTATGGTAGCAAGAAAAGTAAAGTAGTGCATAAGATTGCTGTCATATTAGATGAATCGCCAAGTTGGTATTCTCTAAAATCTACCTACAATGAATACAAACAATTACTTGCATCAAAGTATGGAGAGAGAACATCTTTTGAGTATTTTTCTGATCCATACTATGAAGGTGACGGATACGAACTTGGGGCATTGCGAAATGACAAATGTACTTATGCGACATATTTCGACACTCCAAATGGCGACATTGTTATCACAATAGCATATGCAGGTAAGCCTTGTACTACACTGGGATATATTGATGAAATAAATGATAATATTGCAGAAGAAGAGGAAAAATCTTTAATTACATCAGATTTGTAAACAAAATTGTGTATAATCTGTAAAAAGGTTAACACCCTCTTTGATAACATACTATTTTTGTACGACCTTGTAACTTAAAATCAATCTTTTATGAAAAAGGCATTACTAATAATCATATTAATTAGCTCTTTCTGCAATACACATGCTCAAGGAAATACTACAACCACACCAGAAAATCCTTTAGACATGTCATTGCAACTTAAAAATATAGAAAATTACGGAGTTCCAACAATTGCTTCCGTAGATGCGATGAAAATAGAAGCTGAAACATTATACAATAATCAACAATACAAAGAAGCAATTGTTGCCTTCCGCTTATTTATTGAAAATGCAAATTGGCTTGCCAATATATTATCTCAGTGTGTAGAGCCATATTATTCTGCAAGTTACGACGACAGAAATAATATATCATACTCTATTTTAAAAAGTTATATCCCTTATGAAAATGCAGCTAACAAGTATAAAGAAGAGCGTAATATTGCATATTTAATGATAGGTCAATGCTATAAGGAGATAGGGGATATTCCCAATGCTGTTGCTTACCTATATCAAGCATTAGACTTATTATCTGTAGATCAAGAAATATATTGGTATAAAGCGGCTAGACTATTATCTGAATTAGTTGGGTTTGATCCTAATTATCTGTAACCAAAAGCGACTTTTATTATAATGAATATATAAAAAACTACTAACCCAAACTTAAATGGTTATAACGCAAGCGGCTGTGTGGACACTGAGGTCTGCAGAGCCGCTTTGTTGTCAGAATAGCGTAGATACAACGCTCGGCGAAATTCGAGGCGATAAGCGGGACTACCCTTTTGACTTAAAAAGTTGTATAGCAAGAGCTAATTTTAGGCATGCGAAGCTCGAAAAAGCGGAGTTTACTAAAACGTAAATGAGCATTTTGAGAGCGAGCATAACACCAAAGTAGCCTTGCTATACAACTTTTTTATTATATTTGCGGTCCGAATTATGAAACTGCTCCAATACACACCATACTATAAGCGACTGTTGAAGCTCGCGCTACCCGTCATCGTTGCACAGGCGGGTCAGCTCACTACGCAGTTTGCCGATACGGCTATGGTGGGTCAGTATGGTGGCGAAGATCCCGTGCCTCTGGCTGCGGTGTCGTTGGGTAGTTCGCTCTTTTTGTTGATATATCTTGCGGCGTTGGGTCTGGCGATGGCCATCACCCCTCTTGTGGGCGAGCACTATGCGCGAGGCAACCGTCGCAGAGTGGGTCACCTCTTCCAAAATGGTATAGTCTACTCGTTGGCTATCGGCGTTGTGGGCACGGCTATAGCGCTGGCATTGAGACCATTTATCGCGGTACTGGGAGAGTGGATGTCGAGCCCTGGCGAGAGCGTGGAGGCGGTGGCAGAGATGGCTCTGCCCTACTATGACATGCTCGTGTGGAGCATCATGCCACTGATGGTATTCCTCGCCGTGAAGCAGTTCTTGGAGGGCATAGGCAACACCAAGATTGCGATGTGGATAACGCTTATGGGCAACATCGCAAACGTGGCGCTCAACTACATCTTCATCTTCGGTAAGTGTGGCATCGAGCCTATGGGTGCCGAGGGTGCGGGCTTGGCAACGCTCCTTTCGCGCGTGGGACAGATGGGCGCCATTATAGCGGTATTCTTCCTGTGGAAGCGTCTGCGCATATACCGCACATTCTTTAGCCGTAAGGCGGTAACACTCAAGCATATATCATCGCTCGTAAAGATAGGCTTCCCCATCTCGTTCCAGATGATTCTGGAGTCGGCAGCCTTCATCCTTACCTCCATCCTCGCACTATCGTTCGGCAAGGTTGCAGCGGGCTCTATGCAGGTAGCATTCAGCATCGCTAACATCGCATGGATGATTACCGTGGCTATAGGCTCGGCTTCGACCATCCTTGTGTCACACATCCACGGCAACCACCACACCGAGGAGTTGCGCCCCACAGTTGCGGCTACATACCACCTCGGACTACTCTGGGCGACGTTTATGGCGATTGTCTTTGTCACTCTGCGCCAGCCTATTGCAGCGATATTTACCGACAACGCCGAGGTCATAGCACTAACGGCAGAGTTGATGCTTCTCATCGCCATTTACCAGTTCTCGGACTCGGTGCAGGGCCTATCAATCAGCATGATGCGCGGAATGCAGGATGTGAAAATCATCATGCCCATCGTGCTATGCAGTTACCTCATCCTGAACATCCCCATAGGCATTCTATTGGCCTATCACTTCGATATGGGTTGCCACGGCTTGGTTATTGGCCTTATCGTAGGTCTAAGTTCTGCTGCCATGATGACCGCACTTCGCCTACGCCGAAAGGTCTCTCTCGCTGAAAAAATGTAGCAATTGGACCGAAAAACAGTACCGTTCAGCACCCCAAAATGCCCATTCGGGATATATTTGTCACTATTTATTAAAAAAACTTAATAAATATTTACCTACTTCAGATAATTTTGCTATCTTTGCAATTTGATTAACCATACCCTTTCACGTCGGTAACTTTTGTATATCAAGAGGTTTCAGCGACGGAGACCACTTCAATATGGGATAGTTTGCAAGGGTGATAGTTAGAAAAATTATTTTAATAAAAAACTAATATGAGTAATGTAAATTTGACTCCTGACTACTTGTTCGAGGTTAGTTGGGAGGTGTGCAACAAGGTGGGCGGTATTCACACCGTTATCGCCTCG
>JAZRAT010000009.1:0-18466 GCA_045634725.1 Alistipes sp.
CTCTTCAAGCCAAGTCATTGTGACTTGGCTTTTTTTATTTTATTAAGCCAAGTCGCAAGCCTGGCTTGAAGAGCCGGCTATAGCCGGTTATGTTTACAATCCTCCCCAAACCCCTCCGTTTGAAAAGGAGGGGCTTGTTGTAAGCCTATCGGCTTACCTCACCAAAGGTGAGTAATATTCAAACAGTCTACACCAAATCGCAGCGTGAGGTTACTTTCTAAATCGCCATTCTCCGTTTTGCGTGATATCTACGGCACTCTATGCAAAAATTAAGAGGAGCAGGATTGGTGCTATATGCAAGAAGAATAGTCCGAATAGAATTTAGAGGTTCTTTCGAAGGAAGATGTGAATTTGGAACTATGAGATATTTTACTTAACTTTGCTTGAGAGGTTCTTAATCTCATATATTTCACAATTTAATTTTTTGCACTATGAGACGGGTTATGTTTCTATTGCTTTGCTTAGGCACGATAAATCTTTATGCACAGGTTCCTGAGCTCGAGCCTACCTCCGTTGTAGACAACCCCTATACCGATCTTCAGGTTTGTGATAGGGTGGCGATGAAAGCGAGTACAGATTATAATGCATTGAGTGATGTGGAAATTGCACTGCTCTGTTTTGTGGAAGATGATCCCGTGTTACGCCATTTTTATAGTGGTAGTTGCAGCTGGTATTGTGGTGGACAGATTGACTCCGTTACGGCGTCGAGTGCGCTTGCGGATAGGTATGCTGCAGAGAAGGCTCACGACTTTAGCATAGTGACAGCGTGGGTAGAGGGTGTGGAAGGCAATGGCGTGGGCGAGTATTTGCGTTATTCGTTTCCAGGAACTTGTCCGCGCATAACAACGGTTCTCATACATAATGGTTATGTCAAGAACTGGGAGGTTTGGTATGATAATGCGAGGGTGAAGAGGTTACTTATGTACTACAACGATGAGCCCTATGCGATACTCAACTTGCAGGATACGATGGGTTTACAAAGTTTCGATGTAGGCGTCTTAGGTTATGAGGATAAAGATAGCGCGCCTGCTTGGTCGATAAAGTTTGAGATATTGGAGGTCTATCCTGGAAAGAAGTATGAGGATACTGCAATAACGGAGATATATTTCGATGGCATAGATGTTCATTAGTAGTGTAACAAAATAGCCTGTCAAGTGAATGACAGGCTATTTTTGTGTATCTACACCTCGTGTCGGTTAGTACATATAGTCGTACTGCGAATAGCTCTTATCGTACTTAAGGTCGGCGAGAGATGCTGCCTTAACACCGATGTTGAATGCCCAGCTCTTATGGTTACCGAAGGGTATCCATGTGAACGACATCTGCCAGCAGTGCAGATCGCGCGTGATAGATATAGAGGTCATAGACATCTTGCGCGCTGTGAAGTCGTAACCCGAGGTCGCAGTAATCATCGTCTTGGGCGTGAGCTTGACGCTGGCATTGAAGTTGATGGTTTGTTGCAGGTTCTTGGTATATCCCGTCGTGCCATTATTCGTATAGCGGGCACTATAGTTGAAACTATAGTTAAAGCCGAAGTTCCATGGTATGGAGAAGTCATAATATTGGCCCGCCATCCACTGTCTTCGCATTGCGGGGTTGAGCTGGCCATAGGGGTCGCTCCACGAGTTGAAGTACTCGGCGGGGAATGAGGTGATGTCGTTACCTGCAACCTGACCCTTATTCTCGCGTGAGCGGAAGGTATAGCCGAAGCTCCAGCTTGCCGACTGCAGACGACCGATGCTACCACGGCTCCACATCAGCTTATCGTAGCGCACACCCTGAGGCGACACCTCGTAGGGGTCGAGCGTGAGCGAGACGTTAAGTGCGATATTCTGATATACCGTAGTACGAATCTGTATAGGCAGTGTCGAGAGGCGCATAGAGTCCGAGAGGAAGTTGTATGAGCCCGAGATAGATATCTGGTCAATAAGCTTAACCTTCTTCACGGTATCGCGCGTGCGTATCTTCGCCTCGAGTGACTGCGATAGACCAAACGTTAGTGCGAGCTGCTGACCGCTACCTGGCACGCCATAGGCGTTGTCCGTAAATGGTGAGTATACCTTGAACTTACCCGTTGTATCGGTCTGCACGGTCTCGTAGAAACCATACATCTGACGGCTGAAGTCGGGAGCAAAGCTAAAGCCTACGTTAGGCGTAAGTGTGTGGCGCACAGCCTGAAGCTTGCGCTCCTTCTTCTTGGCGGTGTAAGTACCATAGACTGTGGTATTTGCCGATACCGAGGCGTTGTAGTTATACAAGCGCCAGAAGCCATACTCCGGGTCAAGAGTCTCCACTTTGCGTGTCTCCTCGTTCCACTCCTGACGTACCTTCTTGAAGTACCAGCGCTCGGTGTAGTTGAACGATGGGCTGATGTTGATGTAGTTGAAGAGCGACAACGACGTAGATACAGGAATGGTATGCTGGATACCATTCTTCATCTTTTGAAGAGTCTCCTTAGTGAATATCTCATCCTCCTTGGCGTTCACCGAGTTTGTCATCTTCATCGAGTAGCTCATCTTAATCTTCTCATACCAGCGTGTCTTACCCACAGCCTCCTTGCGCTTGAAGGGGTTGAAGCTGGCAACGTTGAAGGTGATGGTGGGCAGAGTCACCGCGAGGGTTTTATCGCGTGAGTTCTGTGATACGGCCATGTTAAGTGCCAATGAGAATGGCGTACCCTCCCAGTTCTTCGAGTACGAAATCGATGAGTTGGTCTGCGTAGCGAGGATGTCGTTTACGCTTGTTGCCGAATAACGGCTATAACCGCTTGATGTAAGGTTTACCGAAGCCGAGAATGTAGAACCAGGGTTTGCCTTAGGATCCTGCGTGTGTGTCCACTGGATTTTGTAGTTGTTCTGCTGCACGAAGTCTGCCTCACCCTTCTCTCCCGTACGAATTGCCGAGTACATAAGGTTGAAGTTACCTCTGAATTTGTAGCGCTTAACATATTGCGATACGGCAGATACCTCCCACGAGCCGAGGGTGTAGATACCACCACGGAGGGCAAGGTCCATGTGTTCGCCAAACTTGAAGTAGTAGCCCAAGTCGCGGATATAGAAGCCCTTAGCATCCTCACCATATGTCGGCATCAGGAGTCCCGACTTGGGGCCTGTCTGCACGGGGAAGAAGCCCTCGGGGATACCTGGGAAGTAGATGGGCACATCCTCCATTACGAGGTAGGCGTAGCCCGTCACGACCTTCTTTCCGGGGATAATCTTGGCCTGTGTCATGGCGAGGTAGAAGTGGGGGTGGTCTGTACAGTCGCAGGTTGTGTACATACCATGTCCGATATGGATGGTCTCATCGGGGTGCATCTTCACACTGCTACCGATAAGCCAGCCGTCGCCCTGCTGTGTTGCGATACCCTTAATCTTCGCCTTGCGAGTCTCGAGGTTGTAGGTGATGGTGTCCATAGAGTATGGAGAGCCACCATCCGAGAACTCGGGCTGTGTGTTGCGTGGTGTGCCATCCTCGCGAAGGTTTGTGGTATCGGGGTAGCCGTGGGCGAAGATGTTCTTTGTCTCCATATCTACACGCATGTAGTCGGCCTTGAGGTTCATGCCCTGATATGTTACATCACCACTCTTATAGCTATGGATAAGTTTGTTTCGTGCATCGAAGACCACAGAGTCGACAGCCTTACCCTCGACGATATCCGAGAAGTGCATACCGCCTGTTTTGCGTGGGGCACTCTCCCTTATGGCCCTTGTTGTGTCCTGAATGGATGAGGTCATAGTTGTGGAGTCGCTAGACATAAGCGTAGCGAAACTGCCTCTGCTTGCGGCTGTAAGGCCGAAACAGAGAGCTGTGAACACCACGGTTAGCAACACCGATGGAAGATATTTTAACAAAATATGCCTCAAAATTCAATAATTTTTTGTAACTTTGCCGACAGCCGTCGGCAAAACCGACAAGGGTGCTTCAAGTCGCTTGACTCAGTAGCAGAGTTGTGCTCATACGCAAGGGCACAACAACCCGCAAATATAGTAATAATTTTTGTAAACCGGAACATTTTATGAGAAATCTCATAATATCACTCATCGTTGCGCTTCTTGTGCCTATTGTTGCTAACGCACACCAGAGTGCTAATGTTGCACCGGAGGGACGAAAAAGAGTCGTCGTGCTCGACCCTGGTCATGGCAATCCACGCCCTGGTAAGGTGGTCGGCAAGGTGCGCGAGGCAGATATTGTTCTTGATATATCGAAGGAGATACGCCGTCAGCTGGCAACGAAGATGCCCGATCTGGAGGTCTATCTAACACGCCATAGCGATTCGTCATATCATGCAAATCAGAATACCGACAACCGCATGCGTGCCGAGTTTGCAAATAGCAAGGGCGCAGACCTCACAATTGGCATCCATGCCAACGCTCTGGAGAATGCCAATGTGAATGGCTGTGAGGCGTGGGTGTTGTCGCTCGACGAGGCGCTTATGAAACAGAACGATAGTCGTGCAAACCTCTTTGCTGACGATGGTGATGCACTGAATATCAACGACCTTGATACAAAGTCTATGGGCTTTATCAAGGTGCTTACACGCCAGCTCGACAACGAGCCTCGCAACCGTATGTTTGCACAGCAGTGTTGCGACAATATCCAGAAGCTTGGCCTCAAGAGCCTCGGTGTTAAGTCGGGTAAGATTTGGACCATGCTCTACTACTTGGAGGGTCATGGTGTGCTTATTGAGATTGGTTATATGACCA
This sequence comes from Alistipes sp., assembly GCA_045634725.1. Classification (GTDB taxonomy): domain Bacteria; phylum Bacteroidota; class Bacteroidia; order Bacteroidales; family Rikenellaceae; genus Alistipes. Next base: position 4,704 of record JAZRAT010000009.1, read on the forward strand.
ATGCGAAGGATTTCGCCTACATAACCTCGGAGAAGGGTAAGAAGGAGATTGCGACATCGATAACAGGCGCCATTATCAGCTTCTTTAACGGCTTGGATGCTATTTCGAGCGACGAGGGTGTGGTAGCGCCCGCCGAGGAGAGCGCCCCCGCAGCCGAGACTTCAGTGGAGACCCCAGTGGAGGCACCGAAGGATGAGCTGACGAGTGGCTATGCTATTCAGCTTATATCGAGCACCTTTGAGGTCGATACGATGGACTATCAGTTCAAGTCGTACAAGGGTAAGGTGCGTTTGTTGATGAGCACGGGCAAATATAAATATAAGTATTGCTATGGCAGCTACGCTACGCGCGAGGCTGCGAAGCAGGATTTGGCCGAGGCACGAAAGACATTCAAGGATGCTTACATCGTCTACTTTGAGGATGGTAAGATCGTAACAAAATAGTGAATATTAAAAATATAAAGATATGAAACTTAGTAGTTATTTGAAGGTCGGTACGTTTACCGTAATCGTAATTTTGGTATCATGGTGGGGTATTAAGTGGCTTGGTGGCCAGAACATACTCCTTTCGAACAACAGCTACACTGTCTACTACGACGATGTAACAGGCCTTATGGAGTCTTCTCGCGTTAAGATGCGTGGCGTAGAGGTGGGTAACGTGCGCACCATCACACTTTTGGACAATGGCGTGGAGGTGGAGCTATCTATCGATGGCGAGTATGCCGATATGATTCCCGATAACTCTATCGCGGAGATTGGCTCTGCTGGTCTTATGGGTGGCATGGAGATCTATATCATTCAGGGCGACTCGGATAAGGCTATGCCCGACGGCGGTACCTTCGAGGGTCGCGTGCGTGCAGATATGCTTGGCTCGTTGGCTGATAAGGGTGGCGAGTTGCTCGAGGGCTTGAATGTTACGGTTGACAACCTCAACACCATCTTGGAGAATAATAGCGAGGGTATCGGTAAGCTCGTTGCTAACCTCGAGTCTGTGACTGCCTCTATCGATGAGATGCTCACCGCATCAAGTGACGAGATTGAGGGCGCACTTGGCGATTTGCACTCGTTCACTACAATGCTCTCTGAGAGCTCTGCAAACATCGAGGCTATGATTACCAACCTCGAGTCATTCAGCGGTGACTTGGCAGATGCCGACCTCGTTAATAAGCTCTCGGCTACAGTTGACTCACTCAACGGCGTTCTTGCAACCATCGAGAGCAGCGAGGGTTCTGTTGGTAAGTTGCTCAACGACACTGAGCTCTACGACTCGCTTACCACCGCAAGCGACAACCTCGGCTTGTTGTTGGAGGATGTCAAGGCTCGCCCCATGCGCTATGTGAACATCTCGGTATTTGGTAAGTCTGCCGAGGAGATGGAGGCTAAGGCGGCAAAGAAGGCGGCACGCGAGGAGAAGCGCGCAGCAAAGCAGGCGGAGTAAAATAGAAATATAGAGGTGTGCCACGCCTCGCGAGGGGTGTGGCGCATGATAGTATAGAGATGATATATCCATCGAATTTTGAACAGAGGGTCGGTTTCGACCGTACCAGGGAGCAGATTGTGGAGCGTTGCTCCATGCTCTCGGCTCGTGAGCTCATGGCTGCGGAGGGCTTCACGCGTTCGCGTCGTGAGGTCGAGGAGCGCCTGACGCTTGCCGACGAGATGCGTACGGTCTTGGCTATGGAACCTGGCGCCGAGATTGGCGAGCAGGAGGACCTTCGTTCAATCATCGATAAGATTGCCGTGGAGGGTGCTTACCTCATGGCTGATGAGTGCGCCGTGTTGCTTCGTGCGCTGAGAGGTGTGAGTGCCATTGTGGGCTTCATCCGCTCGCGTAGGGAGGGTAGTTACCCCGCGCTACGTCGCATGACAGAGCGCGTGCAGCTCTTTCCGGAGTTACAACGCGAGATAGAGCGTGTGGTAGATGATAAGGGCGAGGTGCGCTCTTCGGCATCGCAGGAGTTGGCCGAGATACGTCGTGCCATTCGTGAGCATGAGGGTCAGGTGGCAACGCGCCTGCAGCAGGTTTTGCAGAGGGCTAAGGCCTCGGGTATCGTAGAGGCGGATGCCATGATTTCGATTCGTGATGGCCATGCCGTTATCCCCGTTGCTGCGGCAAACAAGCGTAAGCTGGCGGGTTTCATACATGATGAGTCGGCTACAGGTCGTACCTTCTATGTCGAGCCCGTAGAGGTTGTCGAGCTGAACAACGAGTTGCGCGAGTTGGAGTATGCCCAGATGCGCGAGATTGTGCGCATCCTCACGGAGCTTACTGCGGTGTTGCGTGCTGATGTCGAGGGTCTTGACCGCATCGAGGAGTACCTCACAAAGGTTGATATGTTGCGTGCCAAGGCGCGCTGGGCATTGGATAATGGCGCCGTTAAGCCCATCATCTCGACCGAGGGACGCTTGCTCTTGCGCAAGGCGCGTCATCCGCTCTTGGAGCAGACGCTTAAGGCGCAGGGTAAGGCTATCGTACCTCTCGATATGGAGCTAGATGCCGAGCGTAGAATATTGGTTATCTCGGGACCCAATGCTGGTGGTAAGTCGGTATGTTTGAAGACTACGGGCATATTGCAGTATATGGTGCAGTGCGGTTTTTTGGTTCCCGCGCTGGAGAACTCGGAGTTCCCATTGTTCGACTCGTTGATGATTGACATCGGCGACCAGCAGTCGTTGGAGAACGACCTTTCGACCTACTCGTCACACCTTGTGAACATGAAGGCGATGCTGGCGGAGGCCTCGGAGCATACGCTCATCATGATTGATGAGTTCGGCTCGGGTACTGAGCCCACGATTGGTGGCGCAATATCGGAGTCTATATTGGAGCGCTTCGTCGAGCGCAAGGCCTATGGCGTTATCACGACGCACTATGCCAACATAAAGTATTTCGCATCACGCAACGAGGGCGTAGCAAATGGCGCTATGGCCTTCGATGTTAAGAATATACAGCCACTTTTTAGCCTCGAGATGGGTAAGCCCGGTAGCTCTTTCGCTATTGAGGTAGCACGCAAGATTGGTCTTCCGGAGGATATCGTGCGCACGGCGATGGATAAGGCTGGCGAGGACCATATCAACCTTGAGAAGCAGTTGCGCGAGATTGCCCGCGACAAGCGCTATTGGGCCGAGAAGCGCGACCGCATCCGCCAGACCGACCGCAAGGTGGAGCAGTTGGAGCAGACCTATACCGACCGATTGCAGAGCATACGCGATGAGCGCAAGGTTATCTTGGATAAGGCGCGTAAGGAGGCCGAGGCGTTGATCGCGGAGGCTAACCGCACCATTGAGAACACCATCCGCACCATCCGCGAGTCGCAGGCCGATAAGGAGCTCACACGCCTTGCGCGTAAGGAGTTTGAGGGCTTTGCCGATGCGGTGGTGGATGATGCTGCCGAGAAGCATGACGACCACATCAAGCGCGAGATGGAGCGCTTGGCACGCCGCCGTGAGCGCAGAGAGGAGCGTCGTCTGGAGCGTGAGCGTGGCGTGGAACCCGCGCCCAAGGCCGAGGAGGTTAAGCCTGTGAAGATTGAGGTGGGCTCGAAGGTAAAGATTGAGGGACAGGATGTGCCTGGCGTTGTGCAGATGATTAAGGGCAAGAAGGCGCAGGTGGCATTCGGTCAGATGATGATAATGGTGGAGATGGAGCGCCTGAAGGCTGTCAGCTCGGCGGAGTATCGCGAGGCTACGCGCCCCACAACGGCGCGCACGGTGGTGTCTGTCGACATCAACCAGCGTAAGCTTAATTTCCGCGACCACATAGATGTGCGAGGTATGCGTGCCTCGGAGGCGTTGACCGCTGTTGAGGACTTGGTGGACGATGCCCTTATGGTGGGTGTCTCGGGCGTTACGATCCTTCATGGCAAGGGTACGGGTGCGCTCAAGGAGGAGATACGCCGCTACCTGCGTACGGTGTGCGATGTGGCAACAGTGGCCGACGACCATGCCGATAGGGGTGGCGCGGGCATCACTGTAGTGACGTTCAAACGCGATTAAAAGCTTAGATATATGAATTACCTATTGTCTGAAATTGCTCGTATCGTTGGCGGTGAGCATCGTGGTTGCGACCTTCGTGTCAAGGAGGTGGCTACCGATTCGCGCGGTGTGTTCTCGTCGGACGATATGGTCTTTGTGGCTATCAATGGCAAGCACCACGATGGTCACACCTTCATCCCCGCAATGGTGGCACGCGGCGTCAAGGCCTTCATCGTCGAGCGCGATGTCGAGGTCAAGGAGGAGGGCATCGGCATTGTCATTGTCGATTCGGCAATAGGTGCTCTGCAACGACTCGCAGCTCACCACCGCCGTGAGTTCAAGGGTAGGGTTGTTGCCATCACGGGCTCGAACGGTAAGACCATTGTTAAGGAGTGGGCGTCGCGCTCTATGCCCGACACGGTGCGTTCGTTTGCCTCGCCCAAGAGCTACAACTCGCAGCTCGGCGTAGCACTCTCGTTGCTTATGCTTGATGGCGAGGAGGAGGTAGCCTTCATCGAGGCGGGTATCTCGGAGCCTGGCGAGATGGAGCGCCTGGAGGCTATGATACGCCCCGATATTGTCGTTGTGACATCTATTGGCGATGCACACTCGGCGAATTTCGCCTCGGAGCGCGCAAAGATTGAGGAGAAGTTGCTCCTCGCACGTCGCGCACGCACGATTATATACAGCAGTGAGTATCGCTCGTTGGCAAGTTGCATAGAGGAGCTCTATGGCGACCGCGAGCTTATAGATAGCAGTCTGGAGGAGGATGTTGAGGATGAGCTCGAGTTGAGCGATGCACTCTCGGTAGATGCACTGCATGTCTCGGCACTCATGCGCCGTCTGGGCTATGGCGTCGACGATGCAGTCTTCTCGGCACATGTGGCCATGCGCCTTGAGCTGAAGGAGGGTGTCGACGACTCTATGATTATTGATGACACGTACAACTCCGATATCAACTCCGTGGCGGTGGCTTTGGATGCGCTCTATGTGCAGTCTATGGGCCGACGCAGGGTTGCCGTAATCTCGGATATTCGCCAGAGTGGCATTCCGAGCGAGGAGTTATACCAGCGTGTTGCCGCTGCGGTGAAGAAGGCGGCCGTTGACCACTTGATAGGTGTGGGTGAGACTATCTCATCGTTTGCCCACCTCTTCCCACGAGGCTCGTCGTTCTATCTCTCTACGGATGAACTCATCGAAAACTTCGATCGCGAGCGCTGGGCTAAGTCGGTAATCTTGGTTAAGGGTAGCCGTGATAGCAGGTTTGAGCGCCTCACGCGCCTCTTGGAGCGTCGCACGCATACAACGACCTTGGAGGTGGACCTTGCGGCTATGAAGAAGAACCTCAACTACTTCCGTCAGCACTTGCCCCAGCACCATCCCATTGTGGCTATGGTCAAGGCGGGAAGCTATGGTACGGGAGATGTAGATGTGGCACGCATGCTCCAGCATGAGGGTGTGCGCTACCTGGCTGTTGCCTTTGCCGATGAGGGCGTTACGCTCAGAAAGAAGGGTATTACGATGCCCATCGTGGTGCTTAATGCCGACCAGGATAGCTTCGATATGATGATTGCTCACGACCTTGAGCCAGAGATATATAGCTTCCACTCGCTGGATGCTTTCAGACGCGCTGTGCACCATGCCCACCGCGAGGCATACCCCATTCACATCAAGCTCGACACGGGCATGCATCGCCTCGGCTTTGTGGATGACGATATTGACCTTCTTGGTCGCGCTGTACACCTTGATACATCGTTGCATATCGCATCGATATTCTCGCACCTATCCTCTGCCGATATGCCCTCGGAGGATGACTTCACGCGCATGCAGATTGCAGCGTTTGACTATATGAGTCAGCAACTTACCGAGTGGCTCGACTATAAGCCTCTGCGCCATATCGCCAATTCGGCGGCTATCGTGCGCTTCAAGGAGGCACACTTTGATATGTGTCGCTTGGGCTTGGGCTTGTATGGTTTTGGCTTTGAGCACAACGATAAACTTATCCCCGTTGCTACGCTCTCGACACGCATCGTGCAGATAAAGACGTTGGCAAAGGGTGAGAGCATTGGCTATGCTCGCTCTATGCGTACAGAGCGTGAGACTATCATAGCGACAATCCCCGTGGGTTATGCCGATGGACTCGACCGTCATCTCGGCAACGGATGCTGGGAGGTGTTGGTGCGTGGCGAGCGCGCTAAGATTGTAGGTCGCGTATGCATGGATAGCGCAATGATTGATATCACGGATATTGAGGGCGTTGAGGTAGGCGACAAGGTGACCATCTTTGGCACCGAGAGCGGTAATACGCTTGAGGATATGGCGCGCGTGCTTGACACCATATCTTACGAGATTATGACCTCTATCTCGCAGCGCGTAAAACGAATATACACAGAACGATGACAAAGGGTACTATATACATGATTCCATGCCCCATCTCGGAGGCTACGCCGGTGTGGGATGTTCTTCCCGAGGCTAACCGCGCGATTATGGACTCGCTCGACTACTTCATCGTCGAGAACACACGCTCGGCGCGTCGCTTCCTCTCGAAGGCGGGCGTAAAGCGCAAGATTGAGGAGCTGGAGTTCGTGGAGCTAAACGAGCATACGACAGATGCCCGCGAGGTGGAGCGTATGCTTAAGCCCGTGTTGGAGGGTCGTTCGGCGGGTGTCATCTCCGAGGCTGGCGTGCCAGGTGTTGCAGACCCAGGCGCCGCTATTGCCGCCTTGGCTCATCGCCATGGTGTTCGCGTAGTACCTCTTGTTGGCCCCTCGTCAATACTTATGTCGGTTATGGCATGGGGACTCAATGGTCAGTCGTTCGCCTTTGTGGGTTATCTGCCCATCAAGGACCCCGAGCGTCAGCGTCGCCTGAGGGAGCTCGAGCGCAGAGTGACAGAGGAGCAGCAGTCGCAACTCTTCATCGAGGCGCCATACCGCAATGTTAAGCTCTTCGAGACACTCGTGAAGAGTCTCTCGCCCCGCTTGAAGCTCACGGTGGCTACGGATATCACAGCTCCCGATGAGTATATCCGCACCATGACCATCGAGGCGTGGCGCAAGGCGGGAGTGCCACCATTTGAGAAGCGCCCTACGATATTTATATTAGGCATATAATTTGTTCATTATTATATGAAACAATTTAATTTTAAGAGATTTATGAAGGGTCAACAGACAGATAATGAGAAAGATATGAAGACAACAAACGTTGAGGCGGAGAACGCAGAGCAGACAGTGAATAGCGCTGAGACTGACAATGTGTCAGTTGAGGCTGAGGCTACTACTGACAATGTGGCAGTTGAGCCTACCCTCGAGGAGCAGATTGCTGCATGGCGCGACAAGTATATGCGTTTGCAGGCTGAGTTCGATAACTTCCGTAAGCGCACCATCAAGGAGAAAATGGAACTTGTGGAGCGTGGCTCGGAGGGCGCATGGAAGGCTATCTTGCCCGTTTTGGACGATATGGAGCGTGCCGTGGCAGCTTCGGCAAAGAGCGACGATATCGTGGCTTTGCGCGAGGGCGAGACTCTCGTTATGAAGAAGTTCGAGGGTGTGCTTAACACTGCGGGCATCAAGGCTATCGAGTGCGTGGGTATGCCATTCAACGAGGAGGAGCAGGAGGCCGTTGCGCGTTTCGCTGCGGGCGAGGATAAGCGTGGTCTTGTTATCGACTGCGTCCAGCGTGGCTACAAGATGGGTGACCATGTGTTGCGCTATGCAAAGGTTGTTGTTGGTGAATAATAGGGTAGTGTTATGGCAGAGAAGAGAGACTACTACGATGTGTTGGGCGTCGAGAAGAATGCCGATGCCGATACAATAAAGAAGGCCTATCGCAAGGCCGCAATCAAGTTTCACCCCGACAAGAACCCAGGTAATAAGGAGGCCGAGGAGAAGTTCAAGGAGGCAGCCGAGGCTTATGATGTGTTGTCGAACGATGATAAGCGTGCGCGCTACGACCGCTTTGGCCATGCTGGCATGAATGGCCCTGGTGGCGGCGCAGGAGGCTTCAGTGGCTTTGGTGGCGCTGGCGGCTTCTCTATGGAGGACATCTTTGAGCAGTTCGGAGATATCTTTGGTGGTACGTTTGGTGGCTTCGGCGGTGGTCGTAGCCGTGGCGGTCGTCAGAGAGTAAACCGCGGTAGCGACTTGCGTATCTCTGTGCGCCTCACGCTCAAGGAGATTGCCGAGGGTGTAACCAAGAAACTTAAGCTCAATAAGGTTGTCGCTTGCGAGAAGTGTGGCGGCACAGGAGCAAAGGATAAGTCGGCTTTCACCACCTGTTCGCAGTGTGGTGGCTCGGGCTATGTAATCACGGTGCAGAACTCATTCTTCGGCCGTATGCAGACCCAGAGCGTCTGTCCCACATGTCAGGGTGAGGGTCGTGTAATCAAGGATAAGTGTCCTCACTGTCATGGCGAGGGTACGGAGCGCGCAGATAAGGTTGTTGAGGTTAAGATTCCCGCAGGTGTTGCCGAGGGTATGGCACTCACGCTTCAGGGCATGGGTAATGCTGCGCGCCATGGTGGCATCAACGGTGACCTCATCGTGGTAATCAAGGAGGAGAGCCACCCCGACTTTGAGCGTCAGGGCAACAACCTCGTGCACAACCTCGGTATCTCGGTAACCACTGCCATCCTTGGTGGCGATGCCGAAGTGCCCACAATCGATGGTCGCGTGCGCATCACTATCGAGCCAGGCACACAGTCTGGTAAGGTTATGCGCCTTCGTGGCAAGGGTCTCCCCGATGTTAACGGCCGTGGTCGTGGCGACATCATCGTTGTTGTAGATGTCGTTATCCCCACAACGCTTACCAAGGAGGAGCGCAAGCTTGTTGAGGAGCTCAGCGAGCAGCCCAACTTCAAGCGTACGGATAACCGTGATAGCCAGGATATCCTAACCCGCATGAAGAACTTCTTCCGATAGTATGTTGTGATAAGCAGTCATCTGCGGCGTTTTGCTTGGTTGCAAAATCCTCATTTACCTTAAGTAAACTGCGGTTTTGCCACCTGCGACAAACCACCACATCTAACTGCTTCTGACAACATACGGCAAACTGAAAAGTGTGAAAATATTTCAATAATACACGATGTCGATATTTAGACCACATAAGACCAAGCCGCGTCAGTTCAACTATACGCCACGCTACTACGACCCCATCAAGGAGGCATTCGATCAGCGTCGCAAGGAGCTGCATGGCACATCGAGCGAGACAGACGACCTACCATATGCGCCTGGCGACTACCTGCGCATGAAGAAGGAGGCACGTCGTACGTCGCGTGAGGATCAGGCAAAGAGCGCCTCAAATCGCCTCTTGCGCTATGGTCTTTTGATTGTGGTTGTAGGCTTGGGCTTTGCCTATATCATGCCTCGCGCAACCGAAATTCTTACCCGCTTTATGAATGCAGGTCAGAGTGCGGAGGTTGTCGAGGGCGATGCTAATTTTATAGATACTGATTCAACTGCACTTGGCTCTACTAGTTATATGGAGCATGTCGAAATCAACTATGAGGAGGATGAAATTGATCCAGACCTGGCTGATAGATTGAACGAGGCGAATGAGTGGAGTAGAACAAATAATGTGAACATCTACTCTGACGATGTGAAGATTGTAGATGGTAAGCGCGTAGAAGAGAGCGAGGAGTAACCCCAAACGAAATGGATAGAATAAAACTGCTACCCGAGATTGTTGCAAATCAGATTGCAGCAGGTGAGGTTGTTAACGCACCCTCGAACGTCGTCAAGGAGATGATGGAGAACTCCATTGACGCGGGGGCTAAGTGTGTGCGTGTCAACTTCCGCAACGGTGGCAAGGATATGATCCAGATTGTCGACGACGGCATCGGTATGTCGATGATGGATGCCCGCATGGCATTCGACCGCCACGCAACATCGAAGATTCGCTCCATAGAGGATGTCTACCAGTTGCACACCTTCGGTTTTAGAGGTGAGGCCCTGGCGAGTATCGCTGCGGTGGCGGAGGTGGAACTTCGCACACGCCGTGAGGAGGATGAGCTCGGCACACTAACCGAGATTTCGGGAGGTGAGTTCCGCAGTCAGACCCCCATATCATGCTCGAAGGGTTCGCAGTTTGTGGTGCGTAATCTCTTCTACAATGTGCCTTCGCGCCGTAAGTTTATCGATGGCGACAACGCACGACTGGCTTCGCAGATAAAGAGTGAGTTCCAGCGCGTTGCGCTATGCAACCCCGAGGTGGAGTTCGAGCTTAGACAGAACGACGCCCCCGTGTACATGCTTCCTCCGACAAATCGTCGTGGCCGCATCATTGACATCGTGGGTAAGCACATCCGCCAAAACTTGTTGGACGTTGAGGTAGACACCTCGGTTGTGCGCATTGAGGGCTTTGTGGGTCGCCCCGCAGCAGCCAAGAAGCGTAACAACGAGCAGTATCTCTTCGTTAATGGACGATACTTCTACTCGCAGGCTATGCAGCGCACCATTGTGCGTGCCTACGAGAAACTTATACCCGAGGGTTGCATGCCCTCATACTTCATCTACATCACGGTAGACCCCGAGAGGGTAGATGTGAACGTTCATCCGCAGAAGACGACCGTTAAGTTCGCCGATACGGATGTCATACTCGAGATTTTGCAGGCCGCAATTCGTGAGACACTTGCAAAGACGGGCGCAGTGCCACAGATGGACTTTAACGCTGAGGGTCAGGTTGATATCCCCGTGTTCAGCGGTGAGCGTCAGGTATATCGCGAGCCTCGCGCCTCGACCAACATCTCGTACAACCCCTTTATGGAGGAGTATATAGACCCCACGGCGCCGATGCCCGATGTTCCATTCACGGGCTTCGATGTGCCATTTGAGGGTGGCGGAGCTAAGGGTCACGCCCCACGCGGAGGCATCAATGTCGCGGAGGTGGCCGAGGAGTTTGCCATCCACACCTCGACCATGGGCTCCATGGCGTCGGGTAGTGTTATGGAGTTTATCGACGAGGAACCCGAGTGCGAGGAGTCGTTGTTCGATATAGTTTCCTCTTCGATGCAGAGCGTTGAGGTGCCTACATTTGGAGAGTGTATGACCGTGGGCGGTGGCTATGCTGTGGCAACATATGGTTGTCGCAGTGTTGTTGTGTCGTTGCGCAGAGCCAAGGAGCGCATACTGTTTGAGGAGGTGCTCGGTGCCATGAAGTGTGGCGCGGTGGCTACGCAACGCATGTTCTTCGCTGAGGAGTTGGTGCTCTCGCTTGATGAATATGCCCTTATGGAGGAGCACGCTACGGAGTTCGCAGCCATGGGCTTCGAGGTGGAGTATCTCGGTGAGGGTCGCATATCGGTTGCGGGACGCCCTGCGGTGCTGGATATGGCGACGCCGCTCGATGAGTTGATATATGAGTTGTTGCACGGCATTGAGGATGGCGATATGCCCCTGGAGCGCGAGCGTGAGCGTATGGCGGAGCTTATGGCACGTCGTGGCAGCGCAGGCTATGGCAAGGGTGTAAAGTCGGCCGAGGCATTGGAGTTGTTGCACCGCTTGGAGAAGTGTGCAAACCCCAGCTTCACAAACTCGGGCACGCCCATCATGGCGGAGCTCACGGTGGATGAGTTGCGTGCGAAGCTCACTAAATTTTAATTTTGTAACCAAACTTTAGAGTATGTCTATATTTAGAACACACAGTTCGACACCCCCTGTGGTGCTCAATCTTCTGATTGCTAATGTTGTGGTCTTTGTTGCGATGATGCTGTTTGAGTCGTCGATGATTCGCTTTCAACTCTTTACCGTGGACCTCAGAGGCGGAGCACAGCAGTGGTGGAACGATCTTATTGACATCAACGCATTGGGTGACCCCACATGGTCGCAGGCTAAATTCCACATTTGGCAGCCCCTTACCTATATGTTTATGCATGGAGGCTTCTCGCACCTCTTCTTCAATATGTTCTCGTTGTGGATGTTTGGTCGTACCCTCGAGTTGGAACTTGGAGCCAAGCGCTTCCTTACCTATTATATAGTATGTGGTGTGGGCGCTGCACTCTTCCAGATGGGTGTTGCGCAGATAGATTTGGCACACCTTGAGATTGGCTCACGAGCATGGATACAGTATATGGCAACGCCTACAGTAGGCGCTTCGGGTGCTATATTCGGTCTGCTTCTGGCATTTGGTCTCTTGCACCCCAATGCTATGATATCGCTTATCTTCCCACCCATCACGCTCAAGGCTAAGTGGTTCGTGGTGATATATGGTGCATTGGAGCTCCTGCTCGGTGTTTCGGGTACAATGGACAACGTGGCACACTTCGCACACCTTGGCGGTATGTTCTGGGGCTGGTTGTTACTCCTGTGGTGGCGCCATCAGGCTCGCAAGAACAATAACTACTATCAATATTAAACTTACTGACACAAACAATAAACTTAACCCCCTAAGGTTACAAAGCTTTACGACTATGTCAAAGAACAGCGAAACCTACAGCAGTTCACCACTTGGTGGTGGCTCTAAGCCAAAGAGAAAAGGATCGTATATCGGCACGATGTTCTTTATTGTGCACTTGGCACTGACCATCTCTCTCTCGGTGGCACTCATTATCGCCTACCTAACGCGCTATATTGCACCAGAGCATTATGGAGCGCTAACTATCGTTGGTCACTTCCGCCATGTCCTCTACGTCTTGGTGTTGGCGTGTTGGATGGTGTGGCTCATTGCCCGCAGATGGAAGCTCGCAATTGTAGTATTCATGGTGCTCGTACCAGGTTTGTTCCATGTGAACGAGTTCTTTAATATAAACTGGGTGCGCGATGCTGAGGTGGAGAAGCAACCTAAGGAGGCCTTTACGGTGATGACATACAATGTGCGTGGCTTCCGTAATGACGATGGCCACCGTGTGGTCAAGGAGTATGCCGACTATCTCTCTATTTCAAACCCCTTTGTCAAGCAGCAGCGCGCAGCCGATGTCATCTGTTTGCAGGAGTATGCCCTCGATGCCGACAACCTCGACTACATCGACTTGCTCATTAACGAGGACTACAAAAAGGTATATATGAGTGATGTCAACGAGTCGGAGAACGTCATCTTGCGCACATATAGTCGCTATCCCATTGTCGCAAGCGGAAGTATTGCAAACACAGGCCGAGGCACCTCGCAGTGGGTAGATGTGGTTATAGCGAATAAGGATACCGTTCGTGTGTTCAACAACCACTTCTATACCATGGGTATTTCGGCGGAGGATAGCGAGGATATCTCTCGCGGTAAGATATTGAGCGATGGCGAAAATATGATGAGCATTGTGGATCGTGTCGCGGAGAATACCTCGGTGCGCATGAACCATGTAGACTCGTTGCGTCAGATTATCGACTCTACACCATATCGTCATATCGTATGTGGCGACTTCAACGACACTCCTGGTTCGTATGTCTACAAGCAGATGACCCACAACCTTAAGGATATCTTTACGGATAAGGGTACGGGCTTTGGCTATACCTATCGTCCTATGTGGGGCTGGTTGCGTATCGACTATGTGCTCTACTCTACGGGTCTGGAGCCTCTGAACTATAACGCCAAGAGCGAGGTAGAACTCTCGGATCACCTCCCCGTTGCAGCACAGTTTAAGCTTAATGAGCGCTAATTTGTATCATGCCCGAGTAAAGAAAGTGGCATAAATTTGCGTTTTTTGATTTCGATAATTTTGCAGTGTCGAAATTTATATTTACCTTTGCGCGCTATTATTAACTAATTTAACTTTTGTAACAATGCCAAAAATGAAAACAAATGCCGCTGCGAAGAAGCGTTTTTCTTTCACCGGCACAGGTAAGATCAAGCGTAAGCACGCTTATCACA
>JAZRAT010000010.1:0-18928 GCA_045634725.1 Alistipes sp.
TGCAACTATGAAAAAGTTTCAGTATTTAGCACTACTCCTTGCTGCGTTTATGACAATTTCTTGCGAAAAGGATATTGTCAATAATCAGGATGTCGACTCAGACCAGACTATTGTTAGCAATGATGATGATAATGATGTTAATAAGGATGATAACAACACCAATAATGATGATAATGGGCAGGATGATGTTATTGTTGACTGGGCTCCATTAGAGTTGTTTGTATATCTCAGCGATGCGGATGGAAACAATCTGCTTGATCCCGAGTATGAGCATGCTTACGACAGTGCAAACATTGTGCTTACATATAAGGGTAAGGAGTATGAGGTAAACAACTATTTAACTCCTAATGAGCCTCAGGTTCAACCTATGGCGTATCTTGCAGTCTTTGATGCACCATACATTTGTCACGATACTAAGGGTGTTGCACGTCTGACCATTGGTGAGTGGGGAAGAGATGAAAAGTGGGATATGGCAACAGTTGATGTTGCATGGGGCGATGGCACAACCGATACGTTTGCTTTCTCGCATGATTTCACTTACAATCCGGAGTATCGCAATGATGCAGATAATGGTTGGGGCTTTACATTCACTACGCAGTACTATCTAAATGGTGAGTCTCATGATGGCTGCATGTACTACCTTGTGAAGTAATATACAACGAAATACGAAAGGAAAAATGCCACAAGCACTCGCTTGTGGCATTTTATTTTACTTGCACCTTATCACTTACCCTGTCTACCTCTTCACTTGCTCCTACACCTAAATATTAGTTAGGGTACGGGGTCGTAGCCCGAACCTCCCCAGGGGTTGCAACGCAATATGCGCCAGATGGCAAGAAGCGTTCCCTTAATTGGGCCGTGCTTGCGTAGCGCCTGTATGGCGTATGTCGAGCAGGTGGGCGTAAAACGACAGCAGGGTTGTTTCAGGGGTGATATGCAGACCTGATAGAAGCGCACCAACATGACAAGCGGCCAGATGGCGATGCGCTTACATGTTTTGAGTGACCTCTGCCAAAATCCTTCGGACTGCATGCTCGATAGTTTTATAGGGGAGTAACTCCTTCGTAGAGTAGACAAAGGCTATGTCTACCTCCATGCCATGCTCCTTGATTGTAGCATGTAGCGCCTCGTTATTCAGGCGGTATGCCTCGCGCATACGGCGCTTCAGCGTATTGCGCTTATTTGCGCGCTTGTGGTTGCGCTTGGGTACAGAGAAGAGCACCTCGACCGTAGGCGGCGTGGTGCTCTGGCTCTTAAGTACCATATATCGGAATGGATACACGAAGCCCGACGCGCCATCCGTAAAGAGGCGACGCACTGCCGTGAGCGACGATAGACGCTCCGACTTGGGGAGTGCGTGGGGCTTATGCATGGTTGTTACGCCTTCTTGGGAGTGCGTGTGCGTGTCTTCTTCTGCAACTTCGACTGCTGCTGGCGGATGAACTCCTCCTTCTCTGCATCCTCCTTAACCTCAGCATCGGCCACCTCGAGACCCTCCTCTACCTTATGGCAGTAGATGTCGAGAGCCTTAACCATTGATGGTGCCTCGGGCGATGGAGCAGAGGCCTTAACCTTGAGGCCTGCCTCCTTCGCAGCACGAAGAGTAGCCTCGCCAAAGGTTGCAACAACGGGCAACTTGTCGAGTTCGTAGTTCTCGGTGAGTGCCTTGACGTCGTTGGGCGAGTAGAGTGCGATGATGTCGTAGTCGAGGGGCTTAAGCTCGGCCAGGTCGGCAGAGACGGTGCGCGCAAAGACTACGGGAGAGACCTTGAGCTTGAGCTTCGCGAGTGTATCGGGAAGGTCGCTCTTGAAGGGCTCGGTGAGTGCGAGCATAAACTTCTCATCCTTGTGCTTCACGATAAGCTCAACGAGTGAGTTGAACGTGCCATCGGCGAACGAGATCTTACGCTTGCGGTATACGATATACTTCTGCAAGTAGAGAGCCACGGCCTCGGTGTTGCAGATATACTTCATTGTCTCGGGCACAGTGATGCGCGCCTCCTCGCAGATGCGGAAGAAGCTATCGATGGTTGTGCGTGACGAGAAGATCATTGTTGTGTGGTCGAGAATCTCCGTGCGCTGTGCTCGGAACTCTTTAAGAGATACGCCCACGACCTTGATGAGCGGCTTATAATCTACGTTGAGATTATTTTTTTCAGAAAATTCGAAAAAAGGCGACTTTTCTATAACTGCAGGACGGGGCTGCGACACTAAAATCTTACTAACTTTCACCCTCTGTTCTAATTTTATACTTGTGTTCTTACTCTCTTTTCGCAACGTGTTACACTCGAAATCTCACGTAAACAATAAATCTATATCATTGGATATTAGACTATTGCTCGTTTATTACATGTTGATTTGCGAAGCTAATAGCTTAAAAAGCAGACTCCATGGTAACAAAATTGCGGTGCAAAGGTACAAAATCCAAAAGAAAATCGAAATTTTTTTTCCAAGAAAGAATACAAAAGTATCCTTTAAGTACAGCAATAACAGCACACTACAACATATAATTAGCGTGATTGAGTATACCATGCTACCCCCCGCATCCGACAACAACCATACGGCAGTGATGGGGTAGAGAAGCACGACCAAACGCACAAAGTTGGTGTAGCCTATAAGTGCGAGCGAATTGGGGCTATCGCTCTCGATAATCCAGCCCATAATCTTGTGGTAGGCGTAGCCCCACAATACGATGATGAGAATCACGCCGAGTGCTGCGAGGGGCGCAGTGGTGTGTAGTACCGAGGCGTATATATCCGATGATGAGGCTATCTCACCCTCGGCGATGCGCACAATGGCGAGTGCCAGGACCGCAAGACCAAGGAGCGCTGCGGTGAGCTTGAAGCGTTGCAACGGAAGCTCTCCACCCTCAAAGACCATAAGCTGGTCGCTATTGGTTTTGAAGGCATCGCTCCATATCGAGCGTATGAAACCCCACGAGCGCACGATGATTGTGAGGTAGACAACGAGCGTAGCAAACACCACCGACTGAAAGAGTGGTGTTGCCGTTAGTGACTCATCGGCAGGGCTATATGTTCCGCCTGTGCCCTGTATGGATGTTGTGCCGAAGATCTCCTCGGGCGATACTTCGCGATAGTTACCCTCGATGTTGGGCTCGCCCGATTGTAGCTCCGACTTGCGACCATATAGTCGTGTGGGGCTGACGCTCTTGTAGCCATGCTCCTCGTAGTATGTAAGTGTGTCGTTATTCATCTCCCTCACGACGTTTAAGTGTTACGCGTATTGTTGTGCCCTTGCCTATCTCGGAGCGCACAACAGCAATCTTTCCCTTGTGGTACTCCTCGATAATACGGCGTGATAGCGAGAGGCCGAGGCCCCAGCCACGCGTCTTGGTGGTATATCCCGGCTCGAAGATGCGCGTCCAATTGCTCTTGGCTATGCCCTTACCCGTGTCGCTAACCTCGACATAGACACTATTGCCACTCTCGCCCACGGTGACATCTATGCTACCGTGACCCTGCAGGGCATCCAGCGAGTTCTTCATCAGGTTCTCCACCACCCACTCAAAGAGCGCAGTGTTCATCGATACGCGTATCGGGGCTATGGCAAGGCCATTATAGTTTAGTGTCACGTTGCGTGGTATACGACGACGGAAGTACATCACCGTGTCGCCCACCACCTCGTTGATATTCGTAGGCGTGAGTTGCGTCTCCGAACCAATCTTCGAGAAGCGGTCGACAATCTTCATAAGGTGTGCCAGGTCTTTTGTCATCTCCTCCACGGCCATCTGGTCGACGGGCTGTGTACGCAGATACTCAATCCATCCCAGAAGAGATGATGTTGGCGTGCCGAGCTGGTGTGCCGTCTCCTTTGCCAAACCCACCCACACACGATTCTGCTCGTTCTGCTTCGTTGAGGAGAAGGCGATGTAGGCGAAGATGGCGAATATCAGGATGATTGTAAGCTGTACATATGGGAAGAACACCAGCGCCTCGCTATGTGCACTCGTTACGAGTCCCTCGTAATCCGTCGTGCCGTAGTATATGGTGAATGTCGTCTGTTGCGTTATGCGGTGCGATACGGAGATGGGCTTGTTCGTCTTGCTCATCTTCATAATCTCTGCGCGCAGAGCATCCCTGTCGTTGGCCACCTCCTCGGGGAGGTTTGTAACAAGCACGTTGAGGCGCTCGTCCGTAATCACAAGAGGCACGTTGGTGTGCTCGGCGAGCTTGTTCATAAGCTCATAGTTGTAGCCGAAGCTTCCGATGTTTGTCGAGCGTAGTATATCCTCCCACATCTCCACGGCATTGCGCTCGTCCTGGCGTAGTTGTGCTACGGCGGCCTCATCCTCGTGCTTCATCTCCACCGACACGGTCCATGTGTAGTATATGGACAATGTGGCGAGCGCCAGACCGAGGGCTATGACCACGGTGCGGCGACGTGCCGAGAGGAATGGTATGTTTATGCGGGGTAGTTTCATTGTCTGCGTAGTGCGCTATTAGTGCATGTCGAGGTCCTGCTCGCGGAGTATGCGCTCATACTCCTCACGGTTGAGGAGTAGCTCTATGGCCTGCTCCACCATGGCATCGTTTACTGCCGAATGCTCCATAACACCCTCGCGGTAGGCGTAGCGTAGCAACACATCGGAGGTTATAGCATCCTCAATCTCATCGCGATAGGTCTCCATGTTTGACATCTTATCATCCTTGATAAGAGTCTTGAGTGCCCCTATGGCCTCGTTGAGGCTCTCGTCGTAGCGGTCGCTCTTTGCCGCCTTCTCCAATGCCATGAGGGCGCGACGCGTCTCCGACTCGTAGGGCACATCTTTCTGCTCCACGAAACGGCAAAAGTCGGCATAGTCCTCATCCGTAAGGCTGAAGGTGCGCACGTCGATTGTCTCGCCGTGGTGCTTGCGCATATACTCATCTGCCCAATCCTCCATGTAGCCCATGGCGTAGAGCGTGATGGCAAAGCGACTGATATACTCGGGTTCAATCTTTACGTCGGGAACAATGCCACCGCCATCGTATACCTTGCGACCTCCCGCGGTGCGGAACTCGACTATGAGTGAGTCGGGCACCATTGTCGCAGCGCCTCCACTCTGGTAGTTGCGCGACTGTATGCATCGTCCCGAGGGTATGTAATACTTGGCAGTGGTGTATTTGAGATAGCCGTTATATCCGACATGGCGTGTGCCCTGCACAAGGCCCTTGCCGTAGGTGCGCTGACCCATGATTACCGCGCGGTCGGTATCCTGAAGCGCTCCCGCCAAAATCTCGGATGCCGAGGCTGATGCTTCGTTTACAAGCACCACAATGGGTAGTTCTGCCGCAAGCGGTGCATGCTCCGTTGTGTAGTGGCGCAACGACGACGAGTCGCGACCCATAAGCGACACGATGCGCTGACCACGGGGCACAAACAACGAGGCTATGTCCACCGCCTCCTGCATCACGCCACCGCCATTCGAGCGATAGTCGAGGATGATGCCACGAAGGCTGTCCGTAGCCATAATCTCCTCAAGGGCGTTGCGTATCTCGTTGTAACTGCCCTCGATAAATTCGTTATGCGAGATATATGCAATGCCGTCACGGATATATCCCGCATAGCCTACACTTGGGATAGATATACGACGGCGTGTGATGTTAAGGGTGTCAATGGCGCTATCCAGGCTGCGCTCGACGACGACCTCCACAATGGTCTCGGGCTCACCGCGCAGGCGTGAACTTATCTCATCGGCATTGCGACCCTTCATGTCCTCGCCATTGATAGCGAGAATCTTGTCGCCAATCTTCACTCCCGCCTCATCCGAGGGCGATCCCTTGTATGGCTGAGCAAAGAGTATGTAGTCGCCCTTCTTGCGTATAAGCGAGCCGACACCCGCATAGCGTCCCGTTGTCATCATCTCGAAGTCGGCCATCGACTCCTCGGGGATATACTCCGAGTAGGGGTCCGTGGCGGAAATCATGCCCTGCGCAGCGCTGTTAAGCAGGTCACTCGCCTTGATATTGTCGACATGTCCCATCTCAAACTCGCGCATGATGTTGGCGAGAATCTCGGTGGACTTGCCCAGCTCGAAGTCGCGACGACTGCGCTCGGTGTTCTGCGCCGAAACCCCCTCAATGGCCACGAGGCCGAGGAGCATCGCCATCGACACACCGCGCAAGAATCGCATTATACTCTTCTCTATATTACTCATTTAGCCTCTGTTACAGTTTAATTCTCTCTATTTATCCTCCTCGAAACGGCTGTTGTGGATATAGGCGCTCAGCTGGTAGCCTACGCGTGCCACAGAGCGACGCAAGCCACGAAGCTCGATACCACTCTCGAAGATGTGCACCTCAATCTTATCCTCAAACATCAGGAGCGCGCGACGCAAGATGCCCTCGGCTCTATATATTTTGATGTTGCCACGATCCTCCTTGAGTCTAAAGCCGAAGGTGCGCATAGCATTCTCCAGACGGATGGCATCGCGCTCGTAGATGCAGTTATCCACGCGCATCTTCATAAAACCAAAGAGGGGGTAGAAGGCTGCAAGGCCCACAAAGGCTGCTATAAATAGCATGCCACGCTGACCCTGAAAGCGCAATGCAAGCACCTCTTCGAGTGTCATGCCCGCTATCTCGGGCTCGGGGAAGAACGAGAGCATCACCCACTCCAATGCCACATACAAAACGCAAAGAAGAATCAAATATTTTACTGAACGAATAAGGTATCTCATAACGATAAGTTTTTGTTATAGGTTATTACTATTGATTGCCTCGGCCACCTGCTCCATCAGCCAGCGGGGTGTTGAGGTGGCACCACATATGCCCACACGCTCTGCACCCTCAAGCCACGCAGACTCAATCTCGGAACTCTCCTCCACATTGTAACTGCGGGGGTTAGCGCCACGGCATACCTCGTAGAGTACTCTGCCGTTTGAACTCTTGCGACCCGAGACGAAGATTACGACATCGACGCTGCGCGAGAAGTCGGCAAGGAGTGCCTCGCGACCCGCCACACGTCGGCAGATGGTGTCGTCGATGCTTACCGAAACGCCCTTTGCGCGCACCTTAATCTCCTCGGCGAGCTGGTTGAAGAGCGCGATGCTCTGTGTCGTCTGCGAGAGGAAGTATATGGGGCGAGAGAAGTCTACATTGTTGAGGTCGGCCTCGTTCTCCACCACCACGACATCGTCGTTGGCCTGTCCCGTAAGTCCGATAACCTCGGCATGGCCACGCTTGCCAAGAAGCACTACGCTACCGCCCACCTCCTGCATCTTGTCGTATGCCTCGCGCAAACGGCGTTGCAGGCGTGCCACGACGGGGCAGGTGGCATCGATAACCGTGATGCCCAACTCCTCGGCCATGCTGTAGGTGCGGGGAGGCTCGCCATGTGCGCGGATGAGGAGTGTGCGGCCACCAAGGCGTGGCATATCCTCGTGCGACACGGTGTGCAGACCGAGTTGCTCGAGGCGCTGTACCTCCACGCGGTTATGCACGATGTCGCCAAGCGAGTAGACATCGCCAACCCTCTCCAAGGCACTCTCTGCCTCGCCAATAGCCCTTACTACACCGAAGCAGAAGCCCGAGTTGTCGTCGATAATAACCTCCATAGCCCTCTTGTGTTATCGTGATGTTACGCGCTCGAACTCCTTGTCGAACCATGCCATCTGCTCCTCGACAGTCATGTGCGAGTTGTCCAAAACGATGGCATCGTCAGCCTTGCGCAGGGGTGATATAGCGCGTGTCATATCTGCCTTGTCGCGCGACACGACATTCTCGTATACCTCCTCGAGTGTCACGTTGTCGCCCTTTGCCGTAAGCTCCTTGAAGCGTCGCTCGGCACGCACCATGGGGTCGGCAGTCATATATATCTTAAGCTCCGCATTGGGGAACACCACGGTGCCGATGTCGCGACCATCCATGACCACGCCACCCTTGTATCCCATCTCCTGTTGCATGGCTACGAGCTTCTGGCGCACTGCACCGATAGAGCTAACGGCGCTCACGCAGTTGCTAACCTCGATAGTGCGTATCTTGCTCTCCACGAGGTCGCCATTGACGTAGATGTCACTCGCACCACGCGCGGGGTTAAATCTGAAGTCGATGTTAATATCGCCGAGCATCTTCTCGATAAGCTCCTCGTTGGCGATGCCCGAGGGTATGGCTCCGTGCTCAAGGGCGTAGAGCGTAACGGCGCGATACATTGCGCCGGTGTCGATGAAGATGTAGCCGAGGCGCGCTGCGATGGCCTTGGCAAAGGTGCTCTTGCCGCACGACGAGTGGCCGTCGATGGCAATAATTATCTTGTGTGTATTGTTCATATATCTCTAAAGGTCGATGATTACCGAGATGAGGGTGTATACGCCCAATGCCGAAATTATGATACCCGCAACGCGGTTAATCATGATGAGATGGCGAGGTCTGAAGTCGCGACGGAAGAGGTTAATAAGCGAGGTGAGGCTCACCCACCACACCATAGCGCCAAGCAGGAAACCGCCAAGAATCAATACGTTGCGTATCATGCGTGGCACCTTGGGCACTCTGTTTTCATCCAGGGCTCGTTGCTCCGCCTCCTCGGCCATCTTCTGCTCCATCTGCTCGATGATATTGTGGAAGTCGCTCTCCTTATGCTCGTTGCTATGCGACACGGCATCGCTGTCGTAGTAGTTATCTACGGCCACTACGTTGGCCTCGGCGACCTCGACACTGCTCGAGAGCTCGATGTTGAACATCGTGAAGAAGGTGAGGATGTAGGGTATGATAATTGCGAAATTTGCCAGCGTGAAGCCGAACATCGAGGCGAAGTCCTGCCATAGTTCGTTCTTGCCCGTGCGGTTTTTACGCACCTGGGGCACGGGATTCTTGAAGAAGATAAATATGCCGACCACAATCACGAAGATGCTGCCGCACAGCATGATAACGGTCTTATACTCATCGATATACTCCTTTAGTAGCGCGTAGAGCGTGAACGCCAGGATTGCCATCAGCGTATCGGCAACGGCAACGCCCAAGCCCGAAAAGATGCCCGAGAGGTAACCTCTGCTCAGTGTGCGCTGTATGCACAACACCGCTACGGGGCCTACCGTAACCGATGATGCGAGGCCTACGAGCAGACCACCGATGAGTATCTGTATAATCTCAACAATCATGTTTTTCAACCATTTTTATCGACCGCCGACCATGCAATCCTACAAGTCGACATATCGGTGCAAATATACAAAATTTTAGTGAATATCCCCGCTATGCGTCACAATAAATTAAGCAAATTTGCCACCAAAAGTCCAACATTGTGATATATGTGGCGTCTGGCAGATTGTGTAATTTGGGCGATAATAATTTTTTTCGTACCTTTGAGGTCAGTTAGTATAATCACAAATCAAATAAAACCATGAACGAGAATAACAAACAAGGTATCGAGATACAGCTCGACGAGCAGGTAGCACAGGGTAACTACTGCAACCTCGCAATCATCGCACACTCAACATCGGAGTTCGTACTCGACTTCGCAACAATGCTCCCCGGTCTGCCCAAGGCTCGCGTTAAGAGCCGCGTGGTGCTCACCCCCGAGCATGCTAAGCGTCTCCTTCTCTCACTTCAGGAGAACATCACACGCTACGAGAACAACGTGGGCAAGATTAACATCCCCACCAAGCATATTGTAGACCCCTTTGGTCACAAGGGCAACGCATAATTTGTTGTGATAAGGGGTCATTCTCGCCCTCTCAATCAATAGCCAGAATGGGATGTACACTAAAGTACTACCCATCCTGGCTATTTTCATGTCGAGGCCAAGCCTAACCCCTTCTGACAACAAATTGGGTTGTAGTATGTCCCATCCGCTCTTTCTCTTTATCGGCGGCAAATTAGCGCCACTCTGACAACAAATTTATCAGCGCGATATGCAACTATTTTCATGTCGAGACCAAGCCTGACCGCTTCTGACAACAAATTGGGTTTTGGGGCTGTGATGGGCACGTTAAAGAGCAATAAAAAAGAGACCGCCCTTTGGCGGCCTCTTGTGCTCCTAGGAGCAACACCCAATAAAAAACTAAAAAGATTTATCTAAATTAACAGTGTGACGCGCACTCCGTTGTTGTGCCATCAAGCCCATTAAAAATGAGCGATTTTCCACACTGCAAAGATGGGGCTTTATGCCGAGGCGTACAATCGCAAAATGTGGGTATTTTGCAAAATAAATATCCCCCATTATGGCGATTTTGCTATTCCAAAAATTATCGCTATATTTGCATATATATTAGATAAATAATAGTGGTAACCAATCAACGTATTGATATACAATGACTAAAGCAAATAACTTATCTGTTTCGGTGGCACTATCCCCCGAGATGAAGATATACGAACTCATTGATGCAGCCCCCATCCTGCTATCCCTATTCTCGCGCCTCAACATCCATCTCCCCTTTGGCGACATATCCATAGCCGAGATGTGTAAGCGCGACGGCTACAACTCTAAACTCTTTATGATGCTGTGTGCCATGCACATAGACTCGCGCTATCTTCCCTCGAATGAGGAGATAACCGAGGATATGTTGCCCGAGGTGATAGCCTACCTGCGTGCCTCACATCGCTACTATGCCGAGCGCATGCTACCACATACGGCACGCCACCTCGAGGAGGTGCTCTCGCACTGCGACGACTTCTCGCAGCGCGTGTTGCGTCGTTTCTACGACGACTATGCTCACTACATAAAGAGCCACTTCGAGGAGGAGGAGCGCGAGATATTCACGCTTATGGAGCGCGGTGGTGAGCGCGATGCCAACTTCGCCCTCTTCGACATGCCCCATGCCGACATCGACGACCGCTCGAACGACATAGCCTCGCTCATCGTTAAGAGCCTTCCAGAGTCTGCGCCAACGGCGCTACGTTGCGATATGTTGAAGGATGTCTACGAGTTGCGTGACGACCTGCGCCGTCATAGCAACATCGAGACCTTCTTGTTGCGTCCCCTTGTAGTTAAGTACCTCAAACTGCGATAGCCATGAAGCGAGTGTCGATAGCCATTGTTGAGCCTTCGCCCATAATCATGGAGGGCGTGGCGACCATCGTTGGTCACAACCCCAGCCTGCGTGTTGCGGGTGCTGTGGCGACGCTGGGTGAGTTGCAGGCGCTGATGCGCAATACGGAGGTAGATGTCGTGGTTGTTGCGGTGGGCTTAGCGCGTGATATGGAGTCCGTTACGGAGTTGCAGTCGTTGCCCGTGATAGGCCTTCAGAGTGCCATCGTGGATGCTGCGGTGTTGCGTCGCTTTACGGCTGTGGCAACGCTCTATACGCCAGCTGAGGAGCTACATCGCATGATTATAGATGCGGCAGATATGCCCGCCGAGCATAACTATGCCGAGAGCCACGAACTCTCGGAGCGTGAGCGCGATGTCTTGGTGCTTGTGGCGCGTGGCCTAACGAACAAGGAGATAGCCTCGGAGCTAAACATCTCGCCCCACACCGTAATCTCGCACCGCAAGAATATTGTGCATAAGACGGGTATTCGCTCGGTTGCGGGCCTCACGGTATATGCAGTGTTGAACAAATTCATTGATAGTGAACGACCATAAAGAGAATAAAGATATGAAGACAGAACTTTGTGCCTACTCGGTTGATGCGTGTCGCATCGCTGCACGCCTTGGTGTTGACCGTGTGGAGTTGTGCGCATCGCCCGCGGAGGGTGGTGTGACACCATCTATGGCGACCATAGAGCGTGTTGCCAAGATTGACGGAATAGATGTTAGCGTTATGATACGCCCCCGTGGTGGCGACTTCCTGTATTCGGAAGATGAGTTCGAGACCATGCTTCGTGACATTGCCTACGCGCGCGAGGCGGGTGCTACGGGCGTGGTATTCGGCATCCTCACGGCGGATGGTAGGGTCGATGTAGAGCGTACACGCCAGCTTGTTGAGGCGAGCAAGGGCATGGAGACGACATTCCATCGCGCAGTGGATATGACGGAGGATTATGAGTCTGCTGTTGAGGCGATTATAGAGGCGGGATGCAACCGCATCCTCACCTCGGGAAGCTACGACAAGGCTATAGATGGCATCGAGAATATACGCCGTGCAGTGGAGATCGCCAAGGGTCGCATTGAGATTATGGCCGGTAGTGGCGTAGTGGCAGCAAATGCCAAGCAACTCGCCGAGGTGGGTGTCGATGCCCTGCATTTCAGTACCAAGTGCATGGTGGCGGGAGCCATGGAGTATCGCAACCCTCGCATCTCGATGGGTGGTAGCGACGCGGTGGATGAGTATGCACTGCGCACCGTGGATGAGAACGAAGTAAAGGAGATACTTAAACTTATACGATGATGAATAGAAACAAGTTTCTGATTTTGCTTGTTGCTGCCCTTGCTGCAGCACTTGCAATAAACTACTGGCCAAAGAAGGCAGAGGGCTACAACCCCGACACAGACAAAGCGCTACAGAGTGCACTTGAGGCTTCGGAGCGTGGCGAGGAGTTGCGTAAACTCGTTGCCGAGACTCCCGAGGCGGAGCAGCGCGACATGGCATACCTTATCGCAAATATGCCCGAGCACGATCGCGAGACTATGGACCTCGAATTGTTGAAGGAGAATGTTGCATACGCAAACATTGTGCGAAGCAAGTATCAGTGGGCTAAGGAGTTGCCCGAGGAGGTATACCTCTGCGATGTGTTGCCTTATGCGGTTGTGGATGAGGTGCGCGACTCATGGCGTAAGGATATGTACGAGTTGTTCTCGCCCGCGGTAGACACTTGCGAAACTATGTACGATGCAATCTGCGCCGTTAATGCCAACATCCCCGCACTTACGGGTGTGCACTACAACACCAAGCGCGAGAAGACAAACCAGAGCCCCAGCGAGTCTATCCGCCAGGGCATGGCATCATGCACAGGCCTCTCTATCCTGCTTGTTGACGCCTACCGCGCTGTGGGCATCCCCGCACGCTTTGCGGGTACCGCCTCATGGCACGACAATCGTGGTAACCACAGCTGGACAGAGGTGTGGCTCGATGGCGAGTGGCGCGTGACGGAGTACTACTTCCCCTCACAGCTCGACCACCTATGGTTTATGGCTGATGCGTCAAAGGCAAATGGCGAGGACCGCACATACGCCATCTATGCAACACGCTTTGCGGGTGGCAACGACTGGTTCCCCATGGTATGGGCTGGCGAAGAGGAGAATGTAGCAATCGAGGATTTGCCCAAGTGGGTGGGTGCCGAGAATGTTACGCAGCACTATATCGACCTCGCTTACGACCAGTACACACGTCACCTCGAGGCGGGCACGCACACCTTCCTCAGCATTGCGGGATATAAGGAGCGTGGCAAGACAGAGCACTCTGACGACCGCGTGGCTATGGGTGTAGACATCTTCCGTGGCACGGAGCAGATGGGTGGTGGCCTCACGGCTGGCGAGTTGCGCGACATGAACGACTTCTTCTCGGTGCTTTTGCCCAAGAACACAGAGTATGAGCTCCGCTACTATAACGAGGCGGGAGAGCTTCAAACACAGAAGGTTACGCTCGGCGAGGAGGAGATGCTCGTAGAGATATATCTCAAATAGGATCATAGATCATACATCATTTGTAAGCCACTCAGGGGTTTGTGCCTCTGGGTGGCTTATCTTTTTCTCATTATATGTGGGGAGTGGCCACTCTCATTTTCCCAAAATTTTGCGATTGCCCAAAATCGTGCGCTACCGTACCTTTGCACCGTAGAAGATTACTAATGTCAAAGAGTATGAGTGCAATAAAGAGATACCTTATATTTATACTATCGTTTGTCGTGAGTGTCGCGGCAATGGCTACGGAGCCCCCTGCAAGCGTGGAGCTATGTGGCGTGGTGCGCGATGGCGAGGGTAATGCCTTGCCCTATGTCACCATCTTCGTGGAGGGTACAACGCGTGGCACAACCACCGATGCCGATGGTCGCTATAGGCTTGTTGTTGCCGAGAGCGATACGAGGCTTACGGCGCAGATGATGGGCTATGAGACCATGACTCGCGACATAGTGATGCATGGCAACGCTCAACTGGATTTCGAGTTGGTGGAGTCTGCGATGGCGATAGATGCCGTTGTGGTGTCGGCCTCGGGTGTGGGCAACATTAAGCGCTCGGCCTTTAACGCTGTGGCGGTGGATATGCAACCCCTGAAGAATACGACGAAGAACCTCGCCGATGCTCTGTCGAGTGCCCCTGGTCTTAAGCTCCGTGAGTCGGGTGGCGTGGGCTCGGATATGGCGCTCACGATAGATGGCTTTGCTGGTAAGCATGTCAAGGTCTTTATCGATGGCGTGCCTCAGGAGGGCGTAGGAGGTGCCTTCTCGCTCAACAACATCCCCGCGGGCTATGCCGATAGGGTTGAGGTATATCGTGGCGTTGTCCCCGTAGGCTTTGGTGCCGATGCTTTGGGTGGCGTGATAAACATCGTGACGAATAAGTCGCACCGCGCATGGTGGGCAGATGCCTCATACTCCTTCGGCTCGTTCAATACGCACCGCTCAAACGTAAATGCGGGTCAGCGACTCGCCAACGGCCTGACATGGGAGGTCTTCGCCTTCCAAAACTACTCCGACAACAATTATAAGGTGGATGTTCCCGTTGAGGACTTCGCTACGGGTCGCATCGACCGCACACACCTCGAGCGCATGGAGCGCTTCCATGACACCTACCACAACGAGAGCGTCGTGGCGAAGGTGGGCGTAGTGGGTAAGCGCTGGGCCGACAGGCTGATGTTTGCGATGAACTACTCGCAGATGTATAAGGAGATACAGACGGGTGTTCGCCAGGAGATTGTCTATGGCGATAAGTTGCGCCGTGGTCACTCGCTGATGCCCTCGGTGGAGTATCAGAAGCGCAACCTCGGCGTGAAGGGTCTTGACCTTACGCTCACGGCAAACTACAACCACAACATAACCTACAACATCGACACCGCGCAGTACAAATATAACTGGCGTGGCGAGACGAAGCGTCTCAACTCCCCAGGCGAGCAGTCATACCAGCATACACGCTCGGCAAACCACAACTGGAATGCCACGCCGACACTCAACTACCGCTTGGGCGATGCCCACACCTTCACGCTCAACCATGTCTTGAACCACTTCCGCCGTGCGAACACCTCGCTATTGGCGAAGGAGGCAGCGGAGGATGCCATAGACAAGCAGACGATGAAGAACATCACGGGCTTGCAGTATCGCCTCGCCTTGTCGGAGCGCTGGAACGCCTCGCTCTTTGCCAAGTACTACTCGCTCAAGGTGCGTGGTCCGATAGCGACAGATAGCAACGCTACGGCCTTTGTTCCCACCTCGCGCAGTGAGGATGCTCTGGGCTATGGTGCTGCTGCGACATACCTCATCATCCCTGAATTGCAGGCGAAGCTCTCCTATGAAAAGGCATATCGCTTGCCCACCATCGAGGAGATGTTCGGTGACGAGGACCTCGAGATGGGTGACATCGGCATACGCCCCGAGAGTAGTGATAATGTGAATGTTAGCCTTAGCTATACGGGCGCTTATGGCGCAAATAAGGAGCATGGTCTCTACCTCGAGGGAGGCTTCGTATGGCGTAGCACACAGGACTACATACAGCGCAATATTGTCGATTTGAGCGGTGGCAAGGCCGCGGCGAGCTACATAAACTATGGCTCGGTGCGCACATGGGGCATCAACCTCTCGGCACGCTACGACTATGCGCGCTGGCTCTCTGTGGGTGGCAACTTCACCTATATGGATGTGCGCGATAACCAGCCCACGGCAATAGGCTCGTCTATGCCCAACCTCGGCTATGGCGACCGCATGCCCAACATCCCCTATCTCTTCGCTGACGCCTTCGTAACGCTCTCGTGGCACAACTGCGGATGGAGAGGCAACACTCTTGAGCTGACCTACGACAATCAGTATCTGCACAACTTCTACTACTACTCGTCGCGCATAGGCTCGAACAAGGATGACTACATGGTCCCTTCGCAGTTCTCGCACAACGTTGCACTGAGCTACACGATAAAGGATGGTCGCTACAACATCGCCTTTGAGTGCCGCAACCTTACGAACGAGCGCCTATACGACAACTTCAGCCTGCAGAAGGCGGGACGTGCATACTACGTTAAGCTACGCGTAGCATTTGGAGGCAAGTAATCATAAACAGATAATATTTAAAACACAACTCTATGACAAACAAGATTTTAAGAAAGTTCTCGGTAGTAACACTATCGACAATCGCGCTGGCCGTTGTTGCGGCGTGTGAGACAAAGACAAACATCCCCACGGGTGGCTCTCAGGGCAATGATGCCGTGCGCCCCTATGTCCTTGCTACGCAGGGCACATTCACGGGTAACACCACAAATGCCCTTGTCACGGCATCCAACCTCGATGGCGGCGTGGTGGGTATGACAAATGGCCTTGTCAACGATGGCGCATCATACTGGGTGTTCTACGGCGACAAGTATCTCTATGGCCTGACCTACAATCAGGGCAATGCGGGTACAACGCGCTCGTATGTCATGAACGAGGACTACACGCTTGAGGCACGCCCTGCGGAGTATGCCGTGCGTCGATTTACGACTTTCGGCATCTACGACCGCTATATAATGACCTTCTCTACGGGTGACGGCCCAGCGGAGTGGGCAGATGCTAATGGTTTCATTCCCAAGTCATTCCTCGTGTCGTACCTCGATGTTGAGGCCGAGACCTACACCACAAACAACACCCTCGAGGAGCACTACCTCTCGGAGAACTTCCTCGGCAATGGCGAGTATGTGACTTTGGCGGGCGTTGAGGAGGTAGATGGCAAAATCTTCTCGGCTGCCGTACCCATGGGCTTGAGCCAGTATGGTGTGAAGGTCGATGATGGCAAGTGGATTAGAGAGGGCTATGGCGACCTCGTAAAGACCGAGGCGGGAGGCTCTGGCTCGGGAGCATACAAGGAGGGAGAGTTGCAGTGGACGCAGTATCCCGATGAGTGCTGGGTGGCGATATTTGAGGACGAGAGCCTCGCAGAGCGCAAACTCATCCGTACGGACAAGATTAGCTACGCCGCGGGACGCAACAAGTCGCAGTACTACCAGATGATTTGGACTGCGGAGAGTGGCGACGTATATGTATTCTCACCCTCGTATGCCAAGAGCATGGCCGACGAGCGTCAGCAGACAACGCTCCCCGCGGGTGTGGTGCGCATAAAGGCGGGCACGGAGGAATTCGATCCCAACTACTATGTTAATATCGAGGCACTTACAAACGGCATCTCCTTCCTGCGCACATGGTATATTGGCGGCTCGAAGTTCCTGATGCTCATGTACGATATGCCCCTAGCGCCAGCAACCACAATGACGGCATCGCGCCTCGCGATATTCGATGTGGAGAGTGCTACGCTTACCAATGTTGAGGGCCTGCCCTCTGCCGAGCGCATCTCGGGCTTCGGTAACGCCCCATATACCGAGGATGGCAAGTGCTACATTGCCGTGACACTCACCGACGACTACCCAGCCGTCTATGCTATCGACACCGCTACGGCAGTGGCGACAAAGGGACTTACGGTTGAGGCAACACAGGTGCGAGGCATAGGTCGTATGACTCCGTTGCTCTAAATTTCATAATGATAACGTGGTGATATTGCAAATTTTATAGTAACTTTGTAGTATCACC
The DNA here is from genome assembly GCA_045634725.1 of Alistipes sp. GTDB lineage: Bacteria > Bacteroidota > Bacteroidia > Bacteroidales > Rikenellaceae > Alistipes. The sequence goes on from JAZRAT010000010.1 coordinate 17,571, forward strand.
ACCAATATTACCCACACAATGAGAAACATATTTAAACAACTACATATATGGCTATCCATACCCCTTGGTGTGGTTATAGCTATCACCTGCTTCTCGGGTGCCATGCTCATCTTCGAAAAGGAGATTACGCGCATGGTGCAGCGCGACTACTACTATGTCGAGGAGGTAAAGGGTGAGCCCCTGTCGCTCGATGAGCTTGTCGTTGCCGTAGAGTCCACATTGGAGGAGGGACGCAAGATTACGGGTGTTACGATTAGCGACGACCCCGAGCAGAGCTATAAGGTAAATATCAACACCCCCAAGAAGGCTGCGATATATGTCGACCAATATACGGGTGAGGTGCTTGGCGAGCCAGGGCGTTTGCAGTTCTTCAAGGATATGTTCAGCCTCCACCGCTGGCTTATGGATGAGCGCCCCGAGGATAAGGATGCAGTGTTCTGGGGTAAGATGATCGTGGGCGTGAGCACACTGCTTATGGTTATAATCATCCTTACAGGTGCTGTGCTATGGTTTCCCAAGAGCCTTAAGGCCCTCAAGCACCGCTCGCAGATAGCCTTGCGCAAGGGTTGGCACCGCTTCTGGTACGACCTTCATGTCGTGGGTGGCATCTACGCCACACTTCTGCTCCTGGCCATGGCGCTCACGGGTCTTACATGGTCCTTCGAGTGGTACAACAAAGGATTTTATAAGTTACTTGGTGCTGATACGGAGGCGAGTGCGGGTGCTGTGGCTAAGAGTAGCAAGGGTGGCGCAAAGAGCAATATCGAAAACCCCTATATCCACTGGTCGGATGTCGTTCGTGAGGTGGAGAGTCACAATGGCAACTATGTCGAGATGACAATATCTAAGGGTAAGGTCGACGTGAAGAGTTCAAACTACGGTAACCAGCGCGCCAAGGATACCTACCATTTCGATAGCGATACGGGCGAGATAACCTCCGTTGAGCGCTATGCCGATAAGGCGAGCGATAGCAAGGTCAAGGGCTGGGTATACTCCGTGCATGTAGGCAACTGGGGAGGTATGGTCACACGCGTGTTGTGGTTCTTGGCTGCGATGCTCGGCGCAACGCTTCCGCTCACGGGCTACTACCTCTGGATAAAGCGCAAGTTCTTCAAAAAGAGGTAACTGCAATAAGTAACAAAGAAATAGGGACCATCCATTGCGGATAGTCCCTTTTTCTGTTCAAGTCGCCGGGCGATTACTCGCTCTTCTTCATGCGGCGCTCCTTGATACGTGCCTTCTTACCTGTAAGGTCACGCAAGTAGTAGATACGTGCACGACGTACTACACCATACTTGTTCACCTCGATCTTGTCGATGTGGGGTGAGTACAATGGGAAGATACGCTCAACGCCTACA
>JAZRAT010000011.1:0-2050 GCA_045634725.1 Alistipes sp.
CACAAGAAGCAGTCTGGTGGTTCAGGCCAGTTTGGTGAGGTACACATGGTTATCGAGCCTTACTACGAGGGTATGCCCGAGCCTACCAAGTACAAGGTTAACGGTCAGGAGATCGCTGTCAGCCTCAAGGGTAAGGAGGAGTATGACCTCCCATGGGGTGGTAAGTTGCAGTTCTACAACTCTGTTGTGGGTGGTGCAATCGACACACGCTTCATGCCCGCTATCTTGAAGGGTATCATGGAGAAGATGGATGAGGGCCCATTGACAGGTTCTTACGCTCGCGACATCCGCGTAGTTGTTTACTACGGTAAGATGCACCCAGTAGATTCAAACGAGCTCTCATTTAAGCTCGCTGGCCGTAACGCATTCAAGGATGCCTTCCGCAACGCAGGTCCTAAGATTATGGAGCCTATCTACAGCGTCGAGGTTCTCACTCCAAGCGAGTATATGGGTGCCGTTATGAGCGACCTTCAGAACCGCCGTGCTATGATTATGGGTATGGAGTCTGATAAGGGGTTTGACCGCCTCAACGCACGCGTGCCTCTCGCAGAGCTCTACCGCTACTCAACATCATTGTCATCACTCACTTCAGGTGCTGCTACATACACAATGCAGTTTGCATCATACGAGCAGGTTCCTGCCGACGTACAGGATAAGCTTTTGAAGGCTTACACAGACACCGACGAAGAGTAATTTGGTGTGATAAGGGGTCAGCTGCGACCTCTCAATCAATAGCCAGAATGGGAAATACGCTTAGTATGTCCCATCCTGGCTATTTTCATGTCGAGGCCACATCTAACCCCTTCTAATCCCAAATTCAATTTCTTGTGATAGTGACGCGTTAGCGGCACATCCCTAAAAGTAGACCACCCAGGGCTGTACTACTCTGTACTATCCCTGGGTGGTCTCTTTTGTGATGCACCACTACCACACCACTCTGACAAGAAATTATTTAGGGTGATGGTGGCGCATCTGCAACCTCTCAATCAATAGCTAGAATGGAAAATACTCGTGGTGTGTCCCATCCTGCTCTCCACTTTTAGTCTCTTTTTGCACTGCCGACCCCAAAAAAGTCGGCCTTTTATTACAAAACTTAAGAATTGTTTTGTATCTTTGTAGTTGATTGTAGCCATGTGCTTATTCGGAAGATAATCTTTTAACACAATAACTAAAACTTTACGACCATGTACGGAAAATTTCAGCAGCATTTGCAGAATGAGTTGGCAGAGATTAAGGCTGCCGGTTTGTACAAGACTGAGCGTATCATCGAGTCGCCACAGCGTGCCGAGATCGATGTAGCTAACCGCCCCGTTTTGAACTTCTGCGCTAACAACTACCTCGGCCTCTCTGACAACCAGCGTCTCGTTGATGCTGCAAAGAAGGCTCTTGATGAGCGTGGCTTCGGTATGTCATCAGTACGTTTCATCTGCGGCTGCCAGGATATTCACAAGCAGTTGGAGAAGGCTATTGCTGACTACTTCGGAACTGAGGATACTATCCTCTACGCTGCTTGCTTCGACGCTAACGGCGGTGTTTTCGAGCCTTTGTTCACAGCTGAGGATGCTATCATCTCTGATGCCCTCAACCACGCATCTATCATCGACGGTGTACGCCTCTGCAAGGCACAGCGCTACCGCTACGCTAACGCAGATATGGCTGAGCTCGAGGAGTGCTTGAAGCAGGCTCAGGCACAGCGCTTCCGCATCATCGTTACTGACGGTGTATTCTCTATGGACGGTAACGCTGCTCCACTTGACAAGATTTGCGAGCTCGCAGAGAAGTATGACGCTCTCGTAATGGTTGACGAGTGCCACTCTGCAGGTGTTCTCGGTAAGACTGGTCGCGGTATCACTGAGCTCTACGACCTCCGTGGTAAGGTAGACATCCTCACAGGTACTCTCGGCAAGGCATTTGGTGGTGCTGTAGGTGGCTTCACAACAGGCCGCAAGGAGATTATTGACATGCTCCGTCAGCGTTCACGTCCTTACCTCTTCTCTAACTCACTCCCACCCGCAGTAGTAGGTGCTTCTATCGAGATGTTCAAGATGCT
>JAZRAT010000012.1:0-2488 GCA_045634725.1 Alistipes sp.
ACACAGCGTTCTTTGTTGCGTCTCGTAGGTAAGCGTCGTAAGTTGCTTATGTACTTGAAGGAGGTTGATATCGAGCGTTACCGCGCGATCCTTAAGACTCTTAACCTCCGTAAGTAGTACGGTTGTGCAGCAAATGAAGGCGGTGCTTCGGCATTGCCTTCATTTACACCGAAAATTTAGTATGTTACGACATATATTGATGACAATTTTTTAAGAGGTTTTTTTAATTTTTATGGAAGCTAACAAGTTGTACAATGCTGTACAGAAGACAATCACCTTGGCTGATGGTCGCGAGATTATGATCGAGACCGGCAAGCTCGCTAAGCAGGCTGATGGCTCGGTGGTTGTTCGCATGGGCGACACAATGCTTTTGGGTACTGTTGTTGCCGCTAAGGACGCAAAGGAGGGCACAGATTTCATGCCCTTGCAGGTTGAGTATAAGGAGAAGTACGCATCATGCGGTCGTTTCCCTGGTGGCTTTATGAAGCGCGAGGGTAAGGCTGGTGACTCGGAGATTTTGGTGGCACGTCTCATCGACCGTGCATTGCGCCCTCTGTTCCCTGCAGATTACCATGCTGAGGTATTCGTTACCGTAAACCTTATCTCGGCAGAGAAAGATATCCAGCCCGATGCCTTGGCAGGTCTTGCTGCTTCGGCTGCTTTGGCTGTTTCAGACATCCCCTTCGGTGGCCCTATCTCTGAGGTTCGCGTAGCTCGTATCGGTGGTGAGTATGTCATCAACCCTGGTTTTGAGGCTATGAAGAACGCTGACCTCGACATCATGGTAGGTGGTACTATCGACAACATCCTCATGGTTGAGGGTGAGATGAACGAGGTGTCGGAGGAGGTTATGCTCGGCGCTATCATGTTCGCTCACGAGGAGATCAAGAAGCACTGTGCTGTTCAGATTGAGCTTATGAAGGAGCTCGGTAAGGATGTAAAGCGCGAGTACTGCCACGAGACAAACGACGAGGAGCTCCGTCAGACAATCATCTCTGAGCTCTACGACAAGGCATACGCTATCGCTACAAGCGGTACTATGAAGCACGAGCGTGCTGAGGCCTTCGACGCTTTGGAGGCTGAGTTCGCTGCTCGCTATACTGAGGAGGAGCTCGAGGAGAAGGCTCCCCTTATCCACAAGTACTTCCACGACGATGTTCAGAAGAAGGCTATGCGTAACATGATCCTCGACGAGGGTAAGCGTCTCGATGGTCGTCGCACCGACGAGATTCGCCCCATCTGGTGCGAGATCGACTACTTGCCTTGCGCACACGGTTCGGCTATCTTCACTCGTGGTGAGACTCAGTCGTTGACAACCGTAACTCTCGGTACAAAGCTCGACGAGAAGCAGAAGGACGAGGTTTTGGTACAGGGCACTGAGAAGTTCGTATTGCACTACAACTTCCCTCCCTTCTCAACAGGTGAGGCACGCCCCGCGCGTGGTTTGAGCCGTCGTGAGATTGGTCACGGTCACTTGGCATGGCGCGCATTGAAGCCTATGGTGCCCATGGGCGAGGAGAACCCCTATGCAGTACGCGTAGTGTCGGATATCCTCGAGTCTAACGGCTCATCATCTATGGCTACTGTATGTGCTGGTACTTTGGCACTTATGGATGCAGGTGTTAAGTTGCGCAAGCCCGTATCAGGTATCGCAATGGGTCTTATCTCAGACTCTGCAACAGGCCGTTGGGCAGTGTTGTCAGATATCTTGGGCGATGAGGACCACCTTGGCGATATGGACTTCAAGGTTACAGGTACACGCGACGGTATCACCGCTACACAGATGGATATCAAGGTTGACGGCCTCTCATACGAGGTGTTGGCTAAGGCTTTGGAGCAGGCTCGTCAGGGTCGCTTGCACATCCTCAATAAGATGGTAGAGACTATCGCTGAGCCCCGTGAGGACTACAAACCATTCGTTCCTCGTATCGTGCAGATCTCTATTCCTCAGGAGTTCATCGGTGCTGTTATCGGCCCTGGTGGCAAGGTTATCCAGGAGATACAGAAGACTACTGGCACAACTATCACCATCACTGAGGTTGACGAGAAGGGTATTGTCGACATCTTCGGTCAGGACAAGGAGGCTTTGGATGCAGCTTTGGCACGCATCAAGGGCATCGTTGCAGTTCCCGAGATTGGCGAGACATACAACGGTAAGATTCGCTCTATCGTAGATTTCGGTGCTTTCGTAGAGATTCTCCCTGGTAAGGATGCTTTGCTCCACATCTCTGAGATCGACTACAAGCGCTTCGAGACTATGGAGGAGACAGGTCTCAAGGAGGGCGATATGATTGAGGTTAAGCTCATCGCCAAGGATCAAAAAACTGGCAAGCTTAAGCTCTCTCGTAAGGCATTGCTTCCTAAGCCCGAGGGTTGGGTAGAGCGCGAGCCCCGCGAGCGTAAGCCACGCCCCGAGGGTGACAAGGGTGAGAAGCGCGGTGAGCGCGGCCCACGTCGTGAGCGTCACTAATAGAGATTAATGTCGTAG
>JAZRAT010000013.1:0-3547 GCA_045634725.1 Alistipes sp.
ACTGCATAATATTTAATTATTTTGTTAAACATTATGCGTTTCACATTAGAAAGTAAAGTAAAAATTTAGACGCTGGCGTAAATTTTGATTTTTACGCCCATTTTTTCGTTTTTGTTGCGATGTTTAACGAACTTTAACGAAGTTGAAAACACCATTTAAGTTGTGCCCAAAACGAATTCCGATGCTTAATGATGTCTAACAACCTCCAAATTCCCCCACGCTTCAGACCTCCAAGAGCGTTACCATTGCGGTAACGCTTTTTTGTTTTTATCCGTAAATGTTTGTTATGAAGCGCTGATTACCACATATGGGTGAGCGATGCTCGTTTGATGTCAGAAGGGGGTAGGGGAATGGTTGCAAGAGTGGATTTTGTGTTAGAAGGCTGCAGATACAACGCTCGGCAAAAAAAATGCGGATGGGCTGTACTTGGCGTACTGCTCATTCGCATTTCTTTTGTTAGCGGCAGTAGATGTCTGCCTTATCGCGCAAAATCGTTATTCCCACTCAATTGTTGCTGGTGGCTTTGACGAGATGTCATAGACTACGCGGTTAACGCCGCGTACCTTATTTATAATCTCGTTCGACAAGCGCGCCAAGATCTCGTAGGGGATGTGTACCCAGTCGGCGGTCATGCCGTCTGTTGACTGCACAGCACGCAATGCCACGCAACGCTCATAAGTACGCTCATCGCCCATAACGCCTACCGACTGCACGGGCAACAAGATAGCACCTGCCTGCCAAATCTTGTCGTACCAGCCTGTCTCGCGCAAGATGTCGATATAGATCTTATCCACGTTCTGCAGGATCTCCACCTTCTCGCGTGTGATCTCACCCAAGATACGGATAGCCAAACCTGGACCGGGGAAGGGGTGACGGCTGATAAGGCGCTCGGGCATGCCCATAGAGCGACCTACGCGACGCACCTCATCCTTGAACAAGAGGCGCAAAGGCTCAACAACCTTCAAGCCCATCTTCTCGGGGAGACCGCCCACATTATGGTGCGACTTGATGACTACAGCAGTGCCGTTCACCTGTGCTGACTCAACAACATCGGGGTAGATAGTACCCTGACCGAGCCACTTAACACCCTGCAACTGCTTTGCCTCAGCCTCGAATACCTCAACGAAGTCGCGGCCGATAATCTTACGCTTTGTCTCGGGGTCTGTGACACCTGCCAAGTCACCGAGGAACTTCTCCGAAGCATCCACACCCTTAACGTTGAGACCCATGCCGCGGTACGACTCGATAACCTCGGCAAACTCATCCTTACGCAAGAGGCCTGAGTCTACGAAGATACAGTAGAGGTTGGGGCCGATAGCCTTGTGCAAGAGGAGCGCAGCAACTGAAGAGTCTACGCCACCCGAAAGGCCGAGTACGACCTTGTCGTCGCCGAGCTTCTCCTTGAGCTCCTTCACGGTGCTCTCAACGAAGCCTGCGGGAGTCCATGTGCCTGCGCAGCCGCAGATGCCCTTCACGAAGTTCTCGATCATTGTGAAGCCCTCCTCCGAGTGGTATACCTCGGGGTGGAACTGAATGCCCCAAGTCTGCTCACCCTCGATGCGGTAAGCTGCTACGGGGACATCCTCAGTTGAGGCGATGATGCTGTAGCCCTCGGGGATTGTGGTGATAGTATCGCCGTGTGACATCCACACCTGTGACGAGGGGCTAAGCTTCGCCATGAGGGGATCATCACCATTCTTTACTATCATGCGCGCGCGACCGTACTCGCGGCTGGGTGATGCCTCCACCTTACCTCCGAAGAAGTGGGCGAGGTACTGCGCACCGTAGCATACACCCAAGAGGGGTAGCTTACCCTTGATTGCGTCAAGGTCGATGCGTGGAGCACCCTCCTCGCGTACAGAGCGTGGTGATCCCGACATCACAACGCCCTTGATCGACTCGTCGAGCGCGGGGACGTTGTTGAAGGGGTGGATTTCGCAATATACCTGCATCTCGCGAATGCGTCGCGCGATGAGCTGCGTGTACTGCGATCCAAAATCGATGATTAAAATCTTCTCTGTCATATAAATTGTTATGTTGTCTTTCTCTTCTTGTTGTTTGTTGTCAGAAGATGTTAGATGTGGCAGATGCTCGCAGAGTGATAAAGCGGAGTTTACTGAAGCGTAAATGAGCATTTATCACTCAAGGCAGATGTCACAGATAGCATCTTATCACAACAAACCCCTACTCGCCGCGAGAGTAATTAGGTGTCTCGCTTGTGATAGTAATATCGTGGGGGTGGTTCTCTGTTACACCGCTCGATGTGATGCGGATGAAACGTGCTGTCTGCAATGTCTCGATATCCTTAGCACCGCAGTAACCCATACCCGCGCGAATACCACCTACGAGCTGGTAAACAGTCTCCGCGAGCTTACCCTTGAAAGGCACGCGACCTACGATACCCTCGGGTACGAGCTTCATGACGTTAACCTCGCCCTTCTGGAAGTAGCGGTCTGCCGAGCCAGCCTTCATGGCGTCGATAGAACCCATGCCACGGTATGCCTTAAACTTACGGCCGTTGTAGATGATAGTCTCACCAGGAGACTCCTCAGTACCTGCGAACATAGAGCCTACCATCACGCAGTTACCGCCCGCAGCCAATGCCTTGACGATATCGCCAGAGTAGCGCAAGCCACCGTCAGCGATGATGGGCACGCCAGCCTTCTTAGCCTCTGTCGAAGCGTCGTAGATAGCCGAGAGCTGGGGAACGCCCACACCCGCGATGATACGTGTAGTACAGATAGAACCTGGGCCGATACCAACCTTGATGCCGTCAGCACCATTCTCGATGAGGTACTTTGCAGCCTCAGCAGTTGCGATGTTACCAACAACAACGTCGAGGTGAGGGAATGTCTCCTTAATCTTGCGGAGGAGGTCCACAACACCCTTAGTGTGGCCGTGTGCCGAGTCGAGAACTACGGCGTCAACCTCCTCGGCTACGAGTGCCGATACGCGGTCCATAGCGTCGGGAGTGATACCGATACCTGCAGCCACGCGGAGACGACCCTTCGAGTCCTTACAAGCGTTGGGGTTGTCCTTGAGCTTAGTGATGTCGCGGTAGGTGATAAGACCCACAAGCTTGCCGTTGTCGTCAACAACGGGGAGCTTCTCGATCTTGTTTGCGAGGAGCACCTCTGCTGCGCTCTTAAGGTCGGTCTCGTGAGTAGTCACGATGTTCTCCTTAGTCATCACCTCCTCAATCTTGCGCTCCATGTCGCTCTGGAAGCGGAGGTCGCGGTTTGTTACGATACCGATGAGCATGCCCTTGTCGTCAACAACGGGGATACCACCGATCTTATTCTCCTGCATGAGTGCCAAGGCGTCGCCCACGGTGTTATCCTTGAGGATAGTCACGGGGTCGTAGATCATGCCACTCTCGGCGCGCTTAACGCGACGAACGTGCGCTGCCTGTGCTGCGATAGACATGTTCTTGTGGATAACGCCGATACCGCCCTCGCGTGCCAAGGCAATCGCCAAGTTGGCCTCGGTTACGGTGTCCATAGCGGCAGACACAATAGGGATGTTTAGTTTGATATTGCGAGAGAAG
>JAZRAT010000014.1:0-9425 GCA_045634725.1 Alistipes sp.
AGGCTTTGTGAAGTACTGACGACGACGAAGCTCCTTCAAAACGCCTGTACGCTCATACTTTCTCTTAAACTTCTTGAGGGCGCGCTCGATGTTCTCTCCCTCCTTAACGGGCATGATAATCATAATCTTATTCTTTTTTTAGTTATACTCTGTTTTGTTTGGACAACTATGAGGCTTGTCCGCTCCTTGGTAGTTAAGGTCTACCCGCCCTGCATGCTTAATGGTCTGCTAACCGCTTTGTGTTGCCTCCGATTGCCTTGCAACCTCGGGCTGTTATGTTGAGGTATCTACTCGGTGGTTGCTCCCCGAAGTATGTCTACTCCTGCGGGATACTAAAGTCGAGATAGGGTGCAATACGTGCTGCCTCCTCCGCTGAAAATATGTCATCTTCAATCATCTCTTCTAAGTTACTCCAACCTCCTTTCAATTCTCTGTTGTTAATAATCTGCCTGAGCATGCGGTTCGATATATATGGATGAACCTCCAACTCTTTTGGGCGTGCAAAGTTAATATTAATTTTTTTAATTTTAGCACTATCGCAGTAAATTTGTGGTAAAATTCTTTGAAAATTCTCCTCTGTAACCACTTTTAGCTCCGAAATCTGGTTAACTGAGTGGTATCCACCCAACAATTCTCGATAAAAGAGTATGTGCGATGCGCTCTTTGCACCTATGCCCACGACCTTGCAGAGCGTTGCCGAGTCTGCACTATTTATCTCTATGGGGAACTCTACGCGCTCCTTATCGTATTGTTTGAGGGTGTCGCGCGGAGGAAAGATTAGGTAGGGGCGCAGGTGTGCTGCCATCGCAGAGTCTACAGCATAGCACTCCTCAAACTCCTCCATCGTGCGGTAACCGCCAATCATATCGCGGTACTTTATAACCAGCTCCGCCTGACGGCGTGTGAAGCCCACGGCGTGCAGATACTCTACGCCTACGGTGTCGAGCGAGAAGGGTGTAGGCTCTATGGTAGCAGTTGCTATCTCCGTGGTCTTGTCCTCAAACTCCTTGGGCTGGAACTTGTACTCCTTACCTATTATAATATAAGGCTCGAGGAGGAAGTATAGCGAGTCGGTCATGTTGTAGCACAGAGCGAGATCCTCCTTCACGCGATATACTTTGCCCGCCTCTCTCCAGCGTATGATGCTCACGGCAATGTCGCGGGGTAGGCCCGCCTCAACAAGCGTGCGGTAGTCGGCGGTATTGGGGTCGAACTCTCGGAATGCAACGGTGTCGCACCTCTCTATCTGCTCTTTGTTCGCTCTTGTTTCGGGGTCGGAGTATCTATCATGTGGGTGTGCTACCATCATCACAACGATGATAGCAATCACAAGTGGAAGGAGTAGTAACACTCCGCGAATATGTTGTTTTGCGCGCTCCTGCATACTTACCACTCTGCGTTGTCGCTAAGCCACAACTTGCGGTAGCGACGCGATGGAGACTCAATAAACTCGCCGAGGCCATACTCCGCCCAGCGCTCCGTTACGAGGGCGATGGTCTCGGGAGAGGATGTCACAACATTAGGAAAACGCTTGGGGTTGTTGCCATAGCCTGGTCGCTTCGAGCGTGCATCAATAATCATCGTGCCCTTGTCGAAGCGTATGTCGCGCTTGGGGTCGCAGTTTGCCGCTGCAATCCACAATAGGTCGCTTGGGGTCATATATCCCGCTGCGCCATAGTCAAATACCGCTACATACTTCGCCTCATGCCAGTTGTTGGCATTGAGGAACTCCTCCACGTCGATATGCTCACGCCACTCTCGCTCGGCATATACGACAATAAGTCCCAACTCCTCCACAAACTCTGTGTTAAAGAGTGCCACACCTCCCGCGGGTTTCATCGTTGCAGGTGCGGTTATCTTTGTGTGGCTCTCCGACGCATCTGCATTCGTAAGGTCTATTGCGAGCTTTGAACCGTATCCCATGGTGGGTGTAGTGTGGTCGAGAACATCGAGTATGCCCTCCGAGAATATAAGGTCGCGCTCGAAGTCTATGCTACGCAAGCGCTTGAATACCTCATGCTTAGAGCGTATGTTGCACTCCTCGGGTGCTATGACCATATACTTGTTGAACATCATCTGTCCTGCACCCCATAGTCCCTGCGCCACCTTCGAGGGCTGACCCTCGTAGCGCTTGGCCATAGAGACGAGTGCGAGGTTGTGTGCCGTGCCCTCCATTGGCATATATAGGTCGCGCACCTCGGGTTGCATTACAAGGCGAATAGGGGCAAGGAATATTGTCTCCGTAGCCTTTGCAATGTATGCGTCCTCCATGGGTGGAACGCCTACAATAGTAGCGGGGTAGACGGCATCGCGGCGCGATGTTATAGCCTCAATATGGAAGCGGGGGTATAGGTCTGTGAGGGAGTAGAAACCCGTGTGGTCACCAAAGGGACCCTCCACGGTGAGTGGCTCAGTGGGGTCTACATAACCCTCGAGCACAAAGTCGCAGTCGGCGGGTACCCAGATGTCATTCGTCAAGCACTTTACCATCTTCACGGGCTTCTGGCGTAGCATACCCGCAAGGAGCATCTCATCCATGTTGTCGGGCATGGGGGCTGTTGCCGAGTAGGTATATACGGGGTCGCCACCTATGGCCACACTCACGGGCATACGCTTACCGAGGCGCTTGTAGCCGTCGTAGTGGCGTGCGCCCGTCTTGTGACGATGCCAGTGCATGCCTGTTGTGCGCTTGTCGAATATCTGCATTCGGTACATACCCATGTTGGGCGTGCCCGTCTCGGGGTCCTTGGTGCAAACCATGGGGAAGGTGACAAAGGGGCCACCATCCGCGGGCCACGATGTGAGTATGGGTAGCTTCGCAAGGTCCACCTCTTCACCACGCCATACCACCTCCTGACACTCGCCGCGCGAGTTGCTCTTGCGTGGAAACCACTTAGCCACATCGTTGAGCAGTGGCAGCATGCGCAACTTATCCATGAGCGTGTTCTTGGGTGTCATAACACCCTTCAACAACTCATCTATGCGCTTCGATATATCGCTCAACACCTCGACGCCGAGAGCCATCGCCATGCGCTTGTCTGAGCCCATCATGTTCATGAGCACAGGGTACTCCGTGCCCGTATTCTCGAAGAGAAGCGCCTTGCCGCCACCCTCGCTCTTCGATATGCGGTCGGTGATTTCGGTAATCTCGAAGCGCGTGTCAACCTTCGCGGTGATGCGCTGAAGCTCTCCCGCTGCCTCGAGTTTTGCGATATACTCTCGTAATCTCATAGAGTGCAGTTTAAGTGTGAGTTGCGTTATTTAAGGGCGAGGCGCAATACCTCGTCGTTGGTGTTCACGAAGTGGAAGGTGAGACCCTCGAGGTACTCAGCCTTAATCTCCTCGATATCCTTGCGGTTCTCCTCCGAGAGGATGAGCTCATTGATGCCTGCGCGCTTTGCTGCAAGAATCTTCTCGCGGATGCCACCTACGGCTGTCACGCGGCCACGGAGTGTAGTCTCGCCAGTCATCGCTATGCGCTCCTTAACCTCGCGACCGGTGTATGTCGAGGCGATAGATGTCACCATTGTGATACCTGCCGATGGACCATCCTTGGGCACTGCACCCTCGGGAACGTGGATGTTGAGGTCCCACTCCTCGAACATCTTCTTGTCGATGCCGAGCTCTGCGTGGTGTGCCATAACCCACTCGTAGGCGATAGTCGCCGACTCCTTCATCACGTCGCCAAGGTTACCCGTAAGGTTAATCTTGCCCTTGCCAGGCGTGAGGATAGACTCGATGTAGAGGATGTCGCCACCCACCTCTGTCCATGCAAGGCCTGTTACCACGCCACGCATGCCTGCGATGTCGTAGCGGTCGTTACGGAACTTGGGCTTGCCGAGCATCGCCTCAATCTGCTCCTTGCCTACGGTTGGCGTGTACTCCTCCTCGAAGGCGACGGCCTTGGCGCGGTTACGCGCCATCTTTGCCACCATCTTGTCGAGCGTACGCACACCCGACTCGCGAGTGTAGTCCTCGATAACCTGCACGATAGCCTCGTCGGTGATGTTGAACTGCTCGTCGGTGATGCCGTGTGCCTCGCGTTGCTTGCGAATTAGGTGCTCGCGTGCGATCTGCACCTTATCCTCGAGGATGTAACCTGGGATGTTAATCATCTCCATACGGTCACGGAGTGCCGATGATATGTTGTTTACGTTGTTTGCCGTAGCGATAAAGAGCACCTTCGAGAGGTCATACTCCGTATCGAGGTAGTTGTCGTGGAACGTAGTGTTCTGTTCGGGGTCGAGCACCTCCAAGAGGGCACTTGATGGGTCGCCATGGTTCGAACGCGATACCTTGTCCACCTCATCGAGGATGATAACGGGGTTCGAAGCGCCACAACGCTTGATTGTCTCGATGATACGACCAGGCATAGCGCCGATATATGTACGGCGGTGGCCACGAATCTCCGACTCGTCGTGCAAGCCACCGAGCGAGATGCGACCAAACTTACGACCAAGAGCCTCGGCAACTGACTTGCCGAGCGATGTCTTACCAACTCCTGGAGGGCCATAGAGGCAGAGGATGGGGGACTTGAGGTCGCCCTTGAGTTTGATTACTGCGAGGTGCTCCAACAAGCGCTCCTTAACCTCGTCGAGGCCGAAGTGGTCCTTGTCCAACTGCTCGCGCACTGCCTTAAGGTCAAGGCGGTCTTCGGTCATCTCGTTCCATGGGAGGTCGAGCATCAACTGCAAATAGTTGAGCTGTACGGAGTACTCGGCGATAGAGGGGTTCAGGCGCTCGAGCTTTGCCACCTCCTTGTTGAAGAGCGTAGCCGTAGCCTCTGACCACTTTTTCTTCTTCGCCTCCTCGCGCAAACGCTCGATGTCGGCATCTACGCTATCGCCCAACTCCTCCTGAATGACGCGCACCTGCTGCTGGAGGTAGTAGTCGCGCTGCTGCTTGTCGATATCCTGCTTTACGCGGTTCTGAATGTCGTTCTTAATCTCTGCGAGCTGTTGCTCACGCACCAAGATCTCGAGCAGACGGCGTGCACGTGCCAAGAGGCCTGGTGCCTCGAGAAGGTGCTGGCGGTCATCATCCGTGAGGTCCATGTTTGTGCAGATGAAGTTGATCATCGCACGGCTCGAATCGAGGTTCTTGATAGCGAAGGCTGCCTCCTTGGGCATCGCCGAAGAGATGTCAATAATGTTGAGCGTCACCTCCTTGATAGACTCCACGAGGGCTGTGAACTCCACATTCTTGGGGTCGGGAGTAGAGTCCTGAATGGGCGTTACGTTTGCCTTGAAGTAGGGCTGTGTCATGGTGTACTCGCCCACCTCAATCTTATCGAGACCCGCAAGGATTACAGTGAGGTTGCCATTTGGCATATCGAGGATTTTGAGGATGCGTGCCGATGTGCCAATCTTGTGCATGTCGTCGGGCTGTGGATCCTCAATCTCGCTATCTTGCTGCAATACGGCACCGAGTATGCCACCCTCAGCATCTACGGCACGAACGAGTGCTATAGACTTTGGGCGACCTACGGTGATGGGTGTTACCGAGCCAGGAAAGATTACCGAGCTGCGGAGTGTGAGGATGGGCAAGACCTCTGGAATCTTGACATCCTCAATGGTGTCATCACCACCCGATATAATGGGGATGACCTGATGTTTGCCATCGAAGAGCTCGGGCGTTAGGCCCAACTCATCAAATTCGTTCTTCTTGTTCTTCATATTTCGTTCTAATTTTCAAATCTTTATGTTGCTATCACCATGCCATCGGGGCGTTGTGATGTGAAGTTACGCAATATAACGCGACAAAAATAGAATTTATTTCATAGAAATAATAGTCTTTTTGGCTTATGTTTGTAACAATTTATCGACAATGTGGCACAAAACGAAAAGCGAGGTCACATCTCTGCGACCTCGTCTACTAGGATTTACCCGTCTCTAAATGTGCTTATCGCCCGTTGCGAAACGCACCTCCTCGATGTAGCTCTTTATGTTCTGTTCATCGCTCATGGGGCATATAAGCAACGCATCGGGGGTGTCCACAACGATGTAATCTTTGAGGCCATTCACCACCGCCACCTTCTCCTTTGGCAGGGAAATCAGTGTGTTACGAGTGTTATAGACGTATACCTGTTGCTGGTCGTAGGCATTTGCATAGCGGTCCTTGCGGAGGTTTTGATACACCGAGCCCCATGTTCCCACGTCGCTCCATCCGAAGTCACCATTTATGACATAGACATTGTCGGCCATCTCCATCACGCCGTAGTCGATGCTTATGGGGCGACACTCCGAGAAGATGTGCTTTATCGCCTCACTCTCCTGAGCAGTGCCAAATTTGTCGGCTGCTGCAGCAAAGAGCGCATTGTGCTCGGGAAGGTGTTTGTCGAAGGCGTCGAGTATGTCGCGGAGCTTCCAGATGAAGATTCCCGAGTTCCATAAAAATTCACCACACTCCAAAAATGCCTCTGCCATTTCGCGGTTGGGTTTCTCGGTGAAACACTTAACCTTGCAGATGCTGTTGTCGTTAGTTCGCTGTATGTAGCCGTAGCCCGTTTCGGGGCGTGTGGGCGTGATGCCAATGGTCATTAGTGCGCTCTTATCCGCGATGAAGTCGAGTGCCTTGCCTACGATAGACAAAAATTCGTTCTCGTTGAGTATCAGGTGGTCAGCGGGTGTTACTATCATCTCGGCATCGGGGTTTATCTTTTGCAGTGTGTAGGCTGCATATGCGATGCAGGGCGCGGTGTTGCGACCGATAGGCTCGCAGAGAATCTGCTCCTCCTTGAGCTCGGGGATATGCTCCATAACCAACTCCTTGTAGCGACTATTCGTCACTACGATGAAGTTCTCTTTTGGGATAATATTATTAAATCTTTCGTATGTATGTCTGATGAACGATTTGCCCGTGCCAAGTATGTCCAAGAACTGCTTTGGACAACTCTGTCGGCTCATCGGCCAGAAGCGTGTGCCTATGCCACCAGCCATAATCACGCAGTAACGATTGCTTTTCATCGCTAAAAAATGGTTAATTTAGGATGTTAAATTTTATAAATTTACACAAAGATAAAATTTTTTTGTATCTTTGCAAAATATTTGGGCTTGTTTTCTTCGGGTGCAAGCCCCATAAAAACAACTATGCAGATGAGTAACAATATGAAAATAAGGCTGTTTACCGTGCCAAACATGCTAACATTAGCAAATCTTTTGGCTGGATGCGCCGCCATCGTCTTCACGTTGCAGTACCACGCCTACGAGACTGCCTTCTGGCTTATCATCGCTGCTGCGGTCTTCGACTTCCTCGATGGCTTCGCTGCGCGCCTCTTGAAGCAGACCTCGCCCCTCGGCGTTCAGCTTGACTCGCTTGCCGATGATGTCACCTTTGGCCTTGCCCCTGCAATCGTTATGTACGACCTCTACATCCACTCTGCGTCGTACTACGGTCTCAACCCCGAGGTTATGGGTTGGTTGAAGTGGGGTGTACTCATCATCGCGGCATTCTCGGTTTTGCGCCTTGCGAAGTTCAATATCGACACTACGCAGAGCACCGAGTTTGAGGGCCTACCTACGCCTGCCAACGCGCTTATGCTCATGTCGTTGGCCGTGCTTGCTGAGGCGGGAAAGGTGGTTTTGCACCAGGAGTCAATTCTTGTTATCTCACTTGCCGCATCGCTCTTGCTCATCAGCCCCATCCGCATGTTTGCTCTCAAGTTCAAGAGCTTCGGCATTAAGGGTAACGAGCTTCGCTACGGCTTTATTGTTGCGGCCTTGGCACTTATTATTTTTGTGCCCGCATACTCGTTGCTTGCAATTATCGTTCTATATATTGCCCTTTCGACATTGAGATGGGCCTTTATGCGTAAGAGTCAGAAATAGGGTTTTGTTATGATAAAGAATTTGCGGTGGATACTCTCGGCTGTGGCGGTAGTGGTGGCATTGATGCTGCCCGCATCGTCGTACGCACAGCTCGATGCTGCCGCAATGGCTCGTGCCCAGCGTGAGGGTAATGGCAACAATATGTATGGCGCTGGCATCCCCGGTATGGAGGGCATCCCCGGTATGGAGGGCGAAGAGGGCATGGAGCCGGCCGACTCCACCGATACGAAGAAGAAGCGTGAGCGCAGACCCCTCGAGTCATACTACTTCAACGACACCACGCGTGCTCTGTACAACTGGAAGTGGAATATTGACCGCTACTACAACCGTGTAAATATCATGCCTCTCGACACTACGCTTGCCGATTGGCGTACCGACTATGTCTTCTACCGCAAGGGTGTGGGTGACATGGCGCTCGGTGGTCTTGGACAGTCGTCGCAGCCCACAAACTGGTTTGACCGTAGTCAGGACCGCGACTTTACCTTTGCACGAAGCTACGATGCCTATACGGCGCGTTTGGAGAATGTACCCTTCTATAATGGCAAGAGTGCGCTTACGAATATGACCTACTTGGAGTCTGGTCAGAAGCGCTACCGTGAGGAGCACTTCGAGCTTGTACACTCGCAGAATATCAACCCCTCGACCTCGGCTAATGTGAGCTATAAGGCTCGTAGCACCATGGGTCGCTACGACTGGCAGCGCACCAAGAACCATGCCCTCTCGGTGGGTGTGGCACACACGGGTAAGCGCTACTCGGTTCATGCTGCATACATGAACAACATGATTGACACGCGCGAGAATGGTGGTGTTGTGGGCGAGTGGGCTATTGCCGACACGGTCTTCGAGATGCCCTCGGGTGTCCCCATGCGTCTTGCCTCATCCGAGGCACACAACAAATATCGTAACAATGCGGTATTCGTAAAGCAGGCCATTGCAATACCCTTGGAGCGTGTTACGGAGTATGACTTCTCTATCGCCGACCTCTCGGCAATATATGTAGGTCACCAGTTCGAGTACAACTCGTGGTCGAAGGTCTACACCGACAAGAAGGCTACCTACTCCAACGAGCGTGGTAATTTCAATCAGGAGACTGGTGCGTGGGAGAGAGTGGACAATCTGAGCTACTATGACGACTGGTTTATCAGTCCCGAGACCACGCGCGACTCTATCTCGGAGCGCCTTATCTCGAACAAGATCTTCGTGCAGGTACAGCCCTGGGATCGTTATGGTGCTATTTCGACTATTGATGGCGGTGTCGGCTTCGACATCCATACATACTCATATCTCCGCTTGCAGGACTATGTGCGCGGTGGTATGACCCGTGATAAACGCTCGTCGTGGTATATATATGGTGCGGCGAGTGGTATGATAAAGCGATATGCCGATTGGAGGGCCGATGCTAAGTATCACCCCTCGGGCTATCGTGGTGGAGACCTCTCTGCGGGTGGCGAGATCACGCTCAGGGCCTTCATCCGTGAACATCCCCTGATTCTCACCGGACGCTTCCGCTATGAGCGCCGTTCGCCAGGCTACTGGCACGAGAATCTATTCTCAAACCACTATGTGTGGTTTAACTCCTTCGATAAGGAGTCTGAAACT
>JAZRAT010000015.1:0-2323 GCA_045634725.1 Alistipes sp.
GACCTGACGCGGTGTGGCACCGAGGTCCTCGGCAGCCTCAATCAACGAGTGGTCCATCTTCTGCAACACGTTGTAGATGGGGTAAATCATGAAGGGCAGGAAGTTGTAGACCATGCCGAAGATGAGCGCACCCTCACCCAAAGGGAGTGTCAAGAAGTCGAACAGGGCCACCGTAGCCAACGTGCGCACAAGCACATTAATCCACATCGGAAGGATGAACAGCATGACGATGATGCGCGCCGACGAGGCCTTCATCTTCGAGAGAATGTAGGCGGCGGGATAGCCCAAGAAGATACATATAAGCGTGGTAATCAGCGCAATACCTATCGAGTAGATAAACGTATTGATGGCCTCGCGCTGGTGTACGAACTTATCGAAGTTGGCAAACGTGAAGCCACCCTCCTCACCCTGAAAGGCGTAGACCATAATCAGGACAAGGGGCGCAACAACAAACACAGCCAAGAAGAGCACATATGGCAAACTCCAGCTGCGGCGGCGCGAGAAGAACTTAATTAACTTACCCATAGCGCGCTTCGGTTAGGCGTTCTTAGTGTTGAGTGCCGTAATCTTGAGTGCCTGAGGGCGAATCTTGATACCCACCTCGTCGAGGTCCTCCCACACGTCGCGCGTGTCTACATAGACAACATCGTCATCCTCGGTGCGTAGCGTGATGTGGTAACGGTCGCCCTTGTAGAGGATGAAGCGTATGGTGCCCCACGAAGTACCGTCATCGGGGTCGTCCGTGAGCTCCACATCCGAGAAGCCGAAGGCTACATCCACCTCCGCGCCACTCTCGATGCCCTCAACGGCCTCGCACTCGAAGGTCTCGCCAAGAATCTCGACATGAGTAGCGTCGATGAGCTTACCCTCGACATGGTTCTCGGTGCGCTCCTTGCGCATGACGTGTATGTCGTTGGGCTTAATCATCATGCCCACCTCGGTGCCGGGCTCGAAGCAGTTATAGTCCTGAATCTGAATCTCATAGCCGTCGGGCGTGTCGACGAACATCTCGTAATGTACACCCTTGAATATGCACGAGCGCACTGTGCCCTGGAACATCGCGGCCTCGGCATTGCGGATGATGTAGACATCCTCGGGGCGCACAACGACATCCACGGGCGTATTCTCACCGAAGCCCTTGTCAATACACTCAAACTCCTTGCCCATGAACTCCACCAAGCCGTCGCGTATCATCGTGGCATTGAGGATGTTACTCTCGCCAATGAAGTCGGCAACAAAGGCGTTGCATGGCTCGTTGTAGATGTCCGTAGGTGTGCCCACCTGCTGGATGACACCCTCGTTCATAACCACGATTGTATCCGAGAGCGTCAAGGCCTCCTCCTGATCGTGTGTGACGTAGACGAAGGTAATGCCCAGCGTGCGGTGCATCTCCTTGAGCTCCATCTGCATATCCTTACGCATCTTGAGGTCGAGGGCTGCGAGGGGCTCGTCCAGAAGCAACACCTGTGGGCGGTTGACAATGGCACGCGCAATGGCCACGCGCTGCTGCTGACCTCCCGAGAGCGAGTTCACGTCGCGGTGCTCGTAGTCGGTCATGCCCACCATCTTGAGGGCGCGCTTGACGCGCTGCTCAATCTCCTTCTTATCCACCTTCTTGAGGTTTAGGCCGAAGGCGATATTGTCGTAGACATTGTAATTTGGGAATAGTGCATAGCGCTGGAACACGGTATTGACGGGTCGCTCGTGTGGCGGGATAGTTGTCATATCCTTGCCATCGAGGATTATCTTGCCGCTTGATGCGCTATTGAAACCGGCGATAAGGCGCAAGAGAGTAGTCTTTCCGCAGCCTGAGGGTCCGAGTATGGTTAGGAACTCGCCCTGCTTCACCTTCAAACTAACATCGTTGAGCACCACCTTGTCGGGGAACGATTTTGTGATGTTCTGAATTTCGATGATGTGGTTCGATTTCGTCATTTCAAATAAGTGTGTTAACATTTAATAACCATTGTGTTACGCCCCTATTTTGGATTGGGTCTCCATGCGAGCCCGCCCCTTCATGGCGCACACCCCATACACACAAGTGCGTATTCGGGACAAATATAAGAAAAAAAACGCAGAACGAAGCACCAAATAGAACTATTTTTTGGCGAGATATAACTTTAGTTATAGTAGACGCGTTGCGCGTTGCCACACCTTATCACACTTTGTCACACCTGTCACATACCCCCACGCCTTGTGACAGTGTGACATTGTGACAACGTGACAACACAACATTCGGGAGCACCACAACCCATTTCACTGAAGGCTATTGATTGAGAGGTCGAGAATGACCACTTATCACAAGAAATAACTATCACAAGAA
>JAZRAT010000016.1:0-20205 GCA_045634725.1 Alistipes sp.
ATAGAGAAAACAACTACTAAAAATTACAAATTTTAACTATCAAAACACTATGAAAAAATTATTTATGGTTTTGGCAGCTGCCACTCTCTCATTCGGCGCTGCTTTCGCACAGGAGGCTAACGAGGAGGCTGCACAGCAGGCTAACGTTGAGCAGGTTGTAGATGCAGTTGAGGCTGACGAGGCAGCAGAGGCTGAGGAGGCTGAGTTGCAGGGTGAGCCTATGCACTTCTCACTCTTGAAGAAGTTCCTCGAGGGTGGCTGGGGCTGGATGCTTTTGCCTTTGGTATGTTTGATCCTCGGTATGGCTATCGCAGTAGAGCGTATCCTCTACCTCGCGTTGTCTAAGATCAACACTAAGAAGTTCATCGCTCGCGTTGAGGAGATCCTTAACACTGAGGGCGTTGAGGCTGCTAAGGAGTACTGCCGTAACACACGCGGTCCCGTTGCTTCAATCTTCTACCAGGGTCTTATGCGCTACAACCAGGGTATCGAGTCTGTAGAGAAGGCTGTTGTATCTTACGGTTCAGTTCAGCAGGGTAACATGGAGAGCGGTCTTTCATGGATCTCATTGTGCATCGCACTTGCTCCATCACTCGGTTTCATGGGTACCGTTGTTGGTATGATCCAGGCTTTCGATGATATCCAGGCACAGGCAACTATCTCTCCCGCAGTCGTTGCAGGTGGTATCAAGGTGGCTCTTTTGACTACTATGCTCGGTCTTATCGCAGCAGTTATTCTTCAGATCTTCTTCAACTACATCCTTGCTCAGATCGAGGCTCAGGTTGTTAAGATGGAGGATAGCTCAATCCAGTTGATTGACATGCTCTTGGAGCACAACAAGCGATAATTAAGACCAACTTATTTTAAGAAGCATTTTATTATGAAAGTATTTAGAATTATAGTCTCTATCCTTCTTGCTGTTGGTTCTGTGGCAGTAGTTGGATTGGCTGTATTGCGTGGTATGGATGCCCCCGAGGGCAAGAAGATCACCGACGCCACTCCTCTTGTGCAGAATGTAGCAACAACTGAGGAGGGTATTGAGAAGTTCGGCAACGAGATCTCTATGATGATTGGTGACGACATGCTCACACGCGAGGAGATCGAGGCTGAGCAGGCGAAGCTCCAGGAGACTGAGACCGTTCACATTCCCGCATACGAGGCAAAGGTTGCAGAGAAGAAGGCTGCCGCAGAGGCTGCTGAGGCTACCATCAAGGAGCTTGGCGACAAGAACCTCAATGCACGTCAGAAGAAGGAGCGCGCAGCAGCTGAGGCAGTTGTTGCAGACTTCAAGGCAACCAACGACACTCTTGAGATCTACAAGAACAACGTTGTTATCATGAAGGAGAACATCGCTGCATCTATCGAGGCAAACGATGTAGCTAAGGCACAGGGCGAGGGCGCTGCTGCATTGGCAACTTCAGTTAGCAACACCATTTACTGGTGCTATGCACTCTTCGCAATCATCATTATCATCGCTGTTATCAGCGCATGCGCAGACCTCTTCATCAGCTTCGCACAGAACTGGAAGAAGGCTCTTATCAAGTTGGTTGCAGGTGTAGCAATCCTTGTTGTTGTATACTTCATCGCTAACGCATTTGTAACTGGCCACGGCTGGCACGAGGGTAACGTTTTGAAGGATGCTGCAGGTTATGACCTCGGTCTTGGTACTGATCCCGCAACTCGCGAGGTATTCGGCGCTAAGGACTATGCTATTGCAGACTTCAGCCTTATCATTTGCTACATCGTAGCAGGTGCTGCTATCTTGTCAGCAGTTATCTCAGTAATTATCGGATTCTTTAAAAAGTAGTGTATGGCTAGAGCGAAGAAAAAGGCTGGAGAGATTAACTCTAGCTCAATGGCGGATATTTCATTCTTGCTGTTGATATTCTTCTTGGTGACCACTACGATGGATGTCGACACAGGTATGAAGCGTACGCTTCCACCCTGGATTGACCCTACAGAGCAGCAGAACGATGTTGATGTAAATGAGCGTAACGTACTTAAGGTAAACGTATCGCGTAACGGTAGTATCATGGTTGGTACTGAGGAGTATCGCGCTAACGACCTTAAGCGCTCGGCAGGTCACTCACGTCTTTCACGTGAGGTGTACCACTTCCTTGTAGACGCAGACAAGTCTAACAAGAAGGCTACCGAGATTGATGGCGCTACATACGACGTCAGCGAGGGGCTTGTTTCTCTTAAGGCAGATAACGAGTCAAAGTATAAGATCTATCTTCAGGTGCAGGATGAGCTTACTCACGCCTTCAACCTCTACCGCGACGACATCGCGCGCGCAGTATATGGTGTGGGCTACAACGAGCTCGACGACATCCAGGCAGGTAACATCCGCAAGGCTGTTCCTATGAAGATATCTGAGGCAGAACCTAACGATCAAACAAAGAAGTAATTATGGCAGTAATGGCAAAAAAGGGCAAGCGTGAAGTGCCCGCTATGTCGACCTCATCACTTCCCGATATCGTGTTCATGTTGCTCTTCTTCTTCATGGCAGCAACAACAATGCGTGAGGTTGATCCTTTGGTAAAGGTACAGATGCCCCAGGCTAATGAGATCACTGAGCTCGACAAGAAGGATCTTGTAAACATCTGGATGGGTAAGCCCATGAACGCTAAGGCGGGTGAGGATGCGTTGAAGATTCAGCTTAATGATAAGACCCAGGAGGTTGAGGATATTCGTAACTTCATCAGCGCAACAACTGCGACTAAGGGTGTAGGCCCCAAGGATATCGTGGTTAACTTGCGTGTTGATAAGGAGGCTACAGTAGGTAAGCTTACTGCTGTTAAGCAGGAGCTCCGTAAGGCTGAGGCTTTGAGTATCTCTTATGCAGCAATGCAGGCGGAGTAATCCGTAACCCAAATATTTTCGAGAGTAGGCTATCCGCAAGGGTGGCCTACTTTTGTTATACCCAGCACACGCAACATGTAGTATTATTGCGAAAAAAATTATAACTTTGTGGTAATGTTGAAGAAAACGCTACTATACCTAATCCTCGTATTATCTGCCATGCTCGCGCCCTGGCAGCAGAGCCATGCGCAGGAGTATGAGGAGTTGGACTATAGAGACTTCAAGTTCTACAAAGAGGATGACGAGGAGGATATCTCGCTGTGGGGCGGTATGAACGACACCCTTATTCTCGTTAGCGAGAGGAGAAACTACGCCCCCAACTACCGCTATGCCCTCGCCTATGCCTCGAACACCTATCGTGGCGAGCGCTTATCTATGAGCCGAAACCTCTTCGGCTATACAGAGGTTGACCACACCACACTCCGCACGCTCAGAGGACTGGGATACGCCACAAACGAGCAAAGTGGCATCGCCCACGCCCACCTTTCGGCATCTATTGGTCGCACAACCAGAGTCCTCACCGAGAGCCAACAATCCACTAAGCAGAGTGCGGGCATAAACCTTACTGGCAAAGACCATCTCATCAGCATTAACCATAGAGGCGCCTACTCGCTTGGTAAATACGGCTCAATCCTTAAAGAGGGATGGACGTTGAGGGACTACGCGCGCGTGCGCACGGGACGCGATATATATGTAGATGGAGTATTTACCAACTCTGCAGAGGTCGCACTTGGCGCTACATACAACAGCCGCAACGAGAGGCTGGATATCATAATCTCGATGCCGTGGTCGGAGCGAGGCCTGCGCCAGGCATCTACGGATGAGGCATATAGTCTGACTCAAAACAGGTTATACAACCCCGCATGGGGTCTGCTGAATGGCAAGATGCGTAACTCGCGTGTGGCGACATCACTACGCCCCGAGATTATAGCACTATGGCAACGCAAACTCTCTGTCACAACGGACATTACGCTCTCCGTAAATGGCTTCTTCGAGCATATGGGCAACTCCTCGCTCACATCGTTTAACGCCCCCACTACCGCGCCCGACAACTATAAATTTTTGCCCTCGTACTTTGCTGATGACGAGCGCACGGAGGTGGAGAGGGCGTGGACTACAAATGACCTTCGCTACACACAAATCGATTGGGATAGACTCTACCACACAAACTCACTGCAACAGGATGGCTCGGCACGCTACGCCGTGACACTACGTCGCACAAACCTCTCGCACATAGCCATAAACGCGGGACTGAATAGTCGCGTGGGCATCGCAACGCTCAACTATGGTGTAGAGTTTCAGGGCGATAGCGAGCGTCGATATAGGGTTATTGAAGACCTCATGGGCGCAACGCACATCCGCGATATAGACTTCTATATTGAGGACAACGCCACCTATTCGCACCTTACGGACAACAACCTACGCGACCCCAACGACATCGTGCATGAGGGCGACCGCTACGGCTACGACTACCGCCTCAGTAGCATCGGCATAAAACTCTATGCCACAGCCGAGTGGAGCATCTCGGATTTCGACTTTGTGATAGGTGCGCAGATGACACCCGAGATGAGTTGGCGACGTGGCTATTTTGAGAAAGAACTCTTCGCGGGAAAGGCATCTTATGGTCGCTCGGCAACCCTTGTGCTCACCCCCGCAATGGCAAATGCATCGTGCCACTATAATGTTAATAATCACGACTTTACCGTGGCACTAATGGCGAGCGCACATAGCCCAAATCGTGACGATGGTTTTCTGTAACCCGACTACAACAACCGCATGGTCGAGAGGCCTGAACTCACCACTACGATATCCGCAGAATTCGCATACTCCTACATCTCAAAACGCCTCCGCGTGGACGCCTCGCTATACCTCAACTCCACCACCCGAGAGTCGGATGTCGTACGCTACTATGACGACCTCGCGGGCGCAAGTTCCGACGCTGTTGTGAGTGGCATCGGCCGAATACACTATGGCATTGAGGCATCGGCCGAGGTCACATGGTCGCGCATGTTTAGCTCCGCGTTTTCGCTTAACTTAGCACAATATCGCTACCACCGCAACCCCACCGTTGTCATTTACACTGATGACGATAACACACTCATAGCCAAGACTATATCCAACATGCGTGGCCACCATGTCGGAGCTCCCGAGGTAGCCCTCTATGGCGATGTATGCTTCAGACACGATGGCTGGATGGCACGCGCCTCGGTGAACTATTGGGCACTCGGCTACACCACACCATCGGTTGTTCGCCGTACGGAACGCATACTCTCTTATACCGCCTCAGCCGAGGAGCGCGAGGCACTGAAACACCAGCAACGCCTGCCCGATGCTGCGACCATAGATCTCGCCCTATCGAAGCGTTTCAGGCTCACGGATACAAGCACTCTCAACCTACAACTATCCGTGCGTAACATACTGGGTAGCAATGTTATATATAGCAGTTACGAGGAGAACCGCATCTCGCTTCGCAAGGTCGGTAGCCGCACCGACGTAAGCCCCTTTGCCAACCGCCTGAGCTACGCCTACCCACGCCTCTTTACCCTCTCGGCATCACTGCGTTTTTAGCAGAATCTATCTCTCTTTGGTAAACTTTTAGCATAGTGCTTTTATGTTTGCTGTTTTTTTCGTATCTTTACCCCGATATATATACTATAACTGAAAATGAGTTGTAACAAGAGACATATTCCAGATATTGGTCGTGGTTGCACATTCTGCGACTGTGGCGACGAGATTGAGGCACACGCATCGGAGGGTTGTTACAAGCTCCACGAGACCGACTGGCTCGAGGAGTATCCCAACAACATCCCCACCGACATCTTTGAGGTACGCTTCAAGAACACCCGCCGATCATACTACCAGAACGTGAACAACCTGGAGCTTAAGCGCGGTGACATCGTCGCCGTGGAGGCACAGCCAGGCCACGACATCGGCATCATCTCGCTCACGGGCGACATGGTGGCGAAGCAGATGCGCCGTGTGGGCTTCAATCCCCACAATGGCGAGTTCAAGAAGATATACCGCAAGGCACGCCCCTACGACATTGAGCGCTGGCAGGAGGCCATAGCACTGGAGCACGAGACGATGATTGCCTCGCGCCAGATTGCTGCCGACATGGGCCTCAACATGAAGATTGGTGATGTGGAGTATCAGGGCGATAAGCTCAAGGCTATATTCTACTACATCGCCGACGAGCGTGTCGACTTCCGCGAGCTTATCAAGGTCTTTGCCGAGCGCTTCCACATCCGCATCGAGATGAAGCAGATTGGTGCACGCCAGGAGGCGGGACGCATCGGTGGTATCGGTGCCTGTGGCCGCGAGCTATGTTGTGCATCGTGGATATCGAGCTTCTCGAGCGTAACGACAAATGCCGCACGCATGCAGGAGATTTCGCTCAACCCACAGAAGCTGGCTGGTCAGTGCTCGAAGTTGAAGTGCTGTCTTATGTACGAGTACGACGTATATGCCGATGCACGCCGCACCATCCCCCGCTTGCGCGAGCCATTGCAGACCCTCGATGGCGAGTGGTTCCTCGTTAAGATTGACCCCTTGGCAGGCACCATGTCCTTCTCTACAAGCAAGGGCACCATGGCAAACCTCACAACACTCCCCATCAGCCGCGTGAGAGAGATTATCGCTCTCAACCGCGCGGGCGAGAAGGCCGAGACACTTATCGGTGAGGGCGACGAGACAAGAGTGGAGGAGCCAACATATCGCAGCCAGGAGGATAGCATCACACGCTTCGACAACAAGTCTAAGCGCAACAAGCGTAATAAGCGCCGTGGCAACAAAGGCGAAGCACAGGATGCAAGCGCTGAGGCTACACCCGCGGAGCAGACCGCACCCGAGGCGAAGGAGTCAAAGGAGACTAAGGCTAACGATGAGCCACAACAGGGTGAGCAGCGCCGTGAGCGTCGCGATAGACGTGACCGCAGAGATCGCCGTGACCGTCGCAACAATGGCGAAGGTGGCGAGAACCGCGAGAATCGTGAAAACCGTGAGAATCGTGAGCCACGCGAGAGTGCATCGGAGGCACCTGCACAGCCACAGAACAGCGAGGCCTCGAATGGTGAGCGCAACGAGCGTGGTGAGCGTGGTGAGCGCAACGACCGTCGTCGTCACCACCGTGGCCGTCGCAATGGTGGCGAGCGTCGTGAGCGCAATGGCGAGAACAACAATAACAACAAAAGCAACGAGTAGCAGATGCGACGCCTGATATTTTTGGCATTTGTGGCATTTGCCACACTCTTAGTGGCGTGCAACGAGCAACAGCATAGCGTTGCGATGCGCGACATCGAGACCGACGCATGGAGCACCTCGCAGGAGTTTACCTACGTCAACGCAGACTCGCTCTCGAAGCGCGATATATCTATCGTTGTGCGTTATGGCAGGGGCTACACCGCCGACTCTGTAGGCCTGCGCATCTTGGCTATATCTCCAGACTCGCTGGTTACGGCAGAGGAGTTCACGCTACGCATACCACGCATCAAGGAGGTACGCCCCGAGGAGCAGACGTTCCTCTATCGTAAGGATGTGATCTTGGGTCGTTGTGGCGAGTATAAGTTCCACATCACGCCCGACACCCTTATCGAGGGCATAAGCTCTGTGGGCATCGTCATAGGAGAGCCAGAAGTTAAATAGAAGAAGCTTTAAAACACTACCCCATGGGAAAAGATAAATTAAGAAAGTTTGCTGAGAACCTCACCTTCAAGTGCATGGTGCAGCCCGAGTTTGACGACATCTTCCACAAGGACCACCCACTAAAGGGTCGCTGGCACGAGGATTTCTTCCACAACAACAACCCCATCATCCTGGAGTTGGGCTGTGGTCGTGGCGAGTACACCGTAGCCTTGGCGGAGCGCAACCCCGACAAGAACTATATCGGCATCGACATCAAGGGTGCTCGCATGTGGCGCGGTGCTAAGACAGCTACAGAGCGCGGTATGGAGAATGTAGGCTTCGTGCGCACACGCATCGAGTTCATCCTCTCGTTCTTTGCCGAGGGCGAGATTTCGGAGATATGGATAACCTTCCCCGACCCACAGCTCAAGAGTCGCCGTGCGAAGAAGCGCCTAACATCGCCCCTCTTCCTTGCCGACTACAAGAAGATGCTCACCGAGGATGGCGTTATCAACCTCAAGACCGACTCGAAGCACCTATATGCCTACACCGCGGCAGTCATCGAGCGCTTGGGGCTTAATGTCGAGGTGCAGAACGACGACATCTACGGCTCGGGATATGCTGACGAGGTGCTATCGGTAAAGACTGCCTACGAGACAAAGTTCGTGGCTATGGGCCTCCCCATCACCTACACACGCTTCGGTCTTAAGGGTTGCGAGAGCTTCGAGTTCTTCGAGTGGGAGGGCGACGAGGCTCTGGAGAAGGATGCCGAGGAGAATAGAACAAAGGCCTTTTAATTGACGCATACAACTGTTATTATGGGAAAGAGAAGAAAGGATTACCCCCTAATTGGTGGACTACATATCACAACACTTGCTGCCGAGGGTAAGGCTATGGGTAAGGTTGACAACCAGGTTGTCTTCGTGGCTATGGCTGTGCCTGGCGACGTGGTTGACGTACAGATACGCAAGCACCACCGCCGCTATATGGAGGGCACCATCGTACGCTTCGTTGAGAAGTCGCCCCTGCGTGTTGAGCCCTTCTGCGAGCACTTTGGCGTATGTGGCGGCTGCAAGTGGCAGAGCCTGCCCTACGAGGAACAACTCAAGCAGAAGACCACACAGGTCGAGGACCAGCTTGTGCGCATCGGACACCTCAACATTCCCGAGGTGCGCCCATGTCTCGGCTCGGAGCGCACACGCGAGTATCGCAATAAGCTCGAGTTCACCTTCGCCGACAAGCGCTGGTTGACATACGAGGAGATTGCCGAGGCGGGCGACATAGCATCTACTCCCGCCGTAGGCTTCCACATCCCCGGTTGCTTCGACAAGGTCCTCGATATTAACCGTTGTCACCTTCAGGTAGACATCTCGAATCGTATTCGCCTTGCGACAAAGGCCTTCTGCATTGAGAACGGATACTCGTTCCACAACGCACGCCTCCACGAGGGTCTCATGCGTACGATGGTCATCCGCACCGCTTCGACAGGCGAGATTATGGTTATCGTAGTCTTCAACGAGAACGACACCGAGCGCATCAACGCCCTTATGTCGCACCTCAAGGCAGAGTTCCCCGAGATTACCTCGCTCATATATATGGTCAACGAGAAGTGGAACGACTCACTCGGCGACCGCGAGCCCATCTGCTTCGCGGGCAAGGACCACATCATCGAGGAGATGGAGGGACTCAAATTCAAGGTGGGCCCCAAGTCCTTCTACCAGACCAACTCGGAGCAGGCATACGAGCTTTACAAGGTTACACGCGACTTCGCCGAGCTTAAGCCTACGGATGGCCTCTACGACCTCTACACAGGTACGGGTACCATTGCCAACTTCTGCGCACGCCGTGCTGCGAAGGTGGTCGGCGTGGAGTATGTCCCCGAGGCTATTGAGGATGCAAAGATAAACTCTGCGATTAACGGCATTGAGAATACGGTGTTCTACGCAGGCGACATGAAGGATGTCATGAGCGATGAGTTTATCGCACGCAACGGCCGTCCCGATGTCATCATCCTCGACCCACCACGCGCAGGTGTCGACGAGCGCGTATTGGAGGTTATCAAGCGTGCAGCACCCGAGCGTATGGTATACGTCAGCTGCAACCCCTCGACACAGGCGCGCGACCTGGCACTCCTCGACGATATGTACGAGATTCTCGCCGTGCAGCCCGTCGACATGTTCCCACATACACACCACGTGGAGAATGTCGTGAAGTTGCGTAAGCGTGCGCTTGCAGAGTAATCTACAAGCCCCCAAGCGGGCAACCCTAACATATAGATAAATGGAAGTATACTATATTGTAACTCTTGCCGTCGTCGTTATTATGTCGGCGGCAAGTTTCATAGTAGGCCGTCGCAGTCGACCTACGAATGTCGATGCAGTGAAGTGTAGCGACCTTGAGGCACAGCTGGCAGAGAGCAAGACGCAACTCACAAAGAGCGAGGAGCGCATCGAGACGCTACGCACCGAGGCCACCACGCTACGCTCGGAGCGCGACATAGAGCGAACCAGACGCATAACCCTCGAGGAGCAACTCGACACCACCAAGCGCGAGGCAAAGGAGACGCTCGAGGCACACACCTTGGCACTCAAGGAGTCGCACGACAAGCAGATGGCACACCTGCGCGAGGAGCAACAGCGCCAGATGGATGAGTTTAAGGCACTGAATAAGAAGCAACTCGACGACCAGCTCGAACTTATCCGCGAGCAGATGCGCACCACCTCCGAGACGGTGCTCAAGGTGCGCGAGGAGGAGCTTCGTGCGCGCAACGTGGAGCAGGTATCTACGATTGTAGACCCTCTGCGCCAGAGCCTTAAGCAGATGCAGGAGGCACTCAACACCTCGAGCAAGGAGCACAACGAGACAATGACACGCCTCGATGCAACAATTCAGGCGAACATGAAGAATAGCCGTGACCTCGGTGAGACTGCCGAGCGCCTGACACGCGCCCTTGTGGGTGAGGTCAAGGTGCAGGGCAATTTCGGCGAGCTCAAGTTGCGCCAGTTGCTCGAGGACCTCGGACTTAAGGAGGGCGAGCAGTACTCAACGCAGGAGTCACTAAAGGATGAGTTCGGCGCGAGCATCAAGGGTGATGACGACAAGGCTCTTATCCCCGACTTCGTGCTCCACTTCCCCAACAACCGCGATGTGATTGTCGACTCGAAGGTCAACATCAAGGCCTATACACAATATATAAATGCTGCGAGCGAGGGCGACAATGCCGAGAAGATGAGGTCGCAATACCTCGCCGAGCATATCGCTGCGGTGCGCCGACAGGTAGACCTGCTCGCGAAGAAGGACTACACGAAGTACCTCAAGACGGGATACTCGAAACTCAACTTCGTGATTATGTATATGCACAACGAGGGCGCGCTCAACCTCGCGCTGATGAACGACAACTCACTGTGGCAGGAGGCCTACAATAAGAATGTGCTTATCCTCGGCCCGCAGACCATGTATATGAACCTCCGCATCCTCGAGCTTATGTGGACGCAGAACGTTCAGCTCGGCAACCAGAAGAGGATTGTGGAGGCCGCCGAGGAGATGATTAAGCGCACACAAATCTTCGCCGAACGCTTCAACAAGGTGGAGGAGCACCTCAAGAATACCACAGATGCCGTGGGTGAGTTTAAGAAGTCCATCGCGACAGGTGGCCATAGCATCATAAAATCTGCAAATAAGGTTATCCAACTTGGCATAAAGGAGGATAAGAATCATGTCAAGATATCGTCGTTCTACGTCGATGAAGAGAGCGTGCAGATGATTGGGGAGCTGGATGCCGAGAGCGAGTCTATGGAGCAAATGACCACCATTCCCGAAGATAGCGACGAGGCTGTTGAAAAAAAGTATAGAAATTAGTCAAAAACATTTTGATTATATCCTTATATCGGTACATAGTTTTCTGCACGTTTCTTGGTGAGATACCTACCAACTAATATACTGATTTACAGAGTATAATCAACCGATAAAACTTGAGGGAAGTATATAGTTTTGCACTACGCAAAGCATATATTTCCCTCATTATAGTTTACACTTATATTGCTATAAGAATTTTTTGTTTGGAATATTGATTTTCTTGCCATATCTTTGCACCAGAAACAAATAGAAATAACTAAAAATAAGTTTAAGGTTAATAGCAAAACGAAGATCCCGCCAAGGTTAAAAGGTTAATGAGAGCCGGATCTTCACCCAACGGAAGGCGCACGATGCGCACGACCGATGGGTAGGCAAGAGATAGAGATTTTATGGTGTAAAAAGTTAATAATTGTTTGTGTCCATTGTGTGAGGGCCGTCTGCTGTGAAGTACGACGGCCCAATTTTTTTTTGTAGCGCCCCCTACTTTCACTCCGCATATTTATGTGATATGCAGAAATCTTAACCCCTCACCCTCAAATTGTTACCCCAAAATTTGGAAAATTCAAGGGGGGGGGTAAATTTGTAGCCAAGAAAAGAATTTTGGCTTTCGATGTCAGGAAGCGAGAATGGCGGTGTCACACATAAAACAATATAACAGATTACATCTATGAAAAGAGTTCTTCTAATTATTGTCGCACTTACATTTATTACGGTGGGTGCGAGTGCCCAGACAACAAAGTACAACTACCACAAAAGGGGCTATTGGGGTAATGTGGAGGCAGCTGGTGGCGTGACGCTCGGTGGCGGCAGCGATATTGGCATCAGCACCGTGCATGGTGCGCGCCTCGGACATGGCGTCGCTGTGGGTATGGGTGTCGGATTCTATGTCGATGTCAACAGCGTGGTAAGCACCTTCTATGTCCCCGTATTCTTGGAGACCAAGTACTCGCCATTCAAGAGCGGCCGCTCGCCATATATCTCGCTACGCACGGGATTCAGCATGAACGAATGGGCAATGCCCGGCTTCTACCTCGCACCAACATTGGGTTGCGACATTGGCCGTTTCACATTCTTCATGCGCTACGGCCTCAACCTCTACCCTACGACTGTCGACATAGACATCAACTCGCCCGAGGTAGACATAGAGCTTACAGCGCCTGCAAACATCAAGACTCACGCACTCTCGATAGGCTTTGGCCTGAATTTCTAACATAACACTAACAACAGAGGGGTTGCCCACACGGACAACCCCTCACTTTATACCTTTACGGCCTCTACTGCTGTACCTCCACGGCGTGCATGATGCCAACAAGCGTGCCGTTGCTCAGGAGAAGCATATTGTCGCCATCCATCTCATAGTGCGTAACACACTCAAGCATATCGTAGTAGGCATTCTCCGTAGCGTGGTTCTCGCAGAAGCGGCGTGTAGAGCCAAGGTTCGCCATGTCCAAGGCGCGACTCTTATCTACGGTGTAGGTCAGCGTGAAGCGGTTGCAGTCGCCAGCACCTGCGGCGGTGCCATTCTCGCTGAAGCACAGGGTGAAGCTATCGCCCTCTGCGGCTACCTCACGACCCATGAGCTGCACGAGCTGCCATGTGGTGCCCACGAGGGGTTTCTCGAGCTTACTGCGCTTGCGACAGTCGCAGCAGCCAACGATGGCGAGTGCGGAAATGAGCAAAGTAATTGAAAATAAAATCGTGCGTTTCATAATATTATTCCAAATTATCGTTATCTTTGCAACAAAGATAATACAAATCAATTAAAACTTATAAAGAAATGAAAAAAGTTATCGCTTCAACCAAGGCTCCTAAGGCTGTAGGTCCCTACTCACAGGCTATCGCACACGACGCAACACTCTATATCTCTGGTCAGTTGCCCATCGACGGCGCAACAGGCGTTATGGCAGAGGGCGTAGAGGCACAGACTCGTCAGGCACTCACAAACCTCGGTTACATCCTCGAGGAGGCTGGCTACACATTTGATAACGTAGCAAAGACTACAGTATTGTTGGCAGACATCGCAGATTTCGGTGCGATGAACGCTATCTATGCTGAGTTCTTCACAGGCGACAAGCCCGCACGCATCTGCTACCAGGTAGCTGCATTGCCTATGGGTGCTCGTGTTGAGATCGACGCAATCGCAATCAAGTAATTAATCGCGATATCGCAAAGTTAAGGGGTTGTCCACACGGACAACCCCTTATTCTTTACCTATGTTGCTATGCTGCTTGTTTGCCACGCCAGACGGTCTCCCAATCCTCCCATTGCGACTCCCACATATCTGCCCACCAGCACTTACCCGTAGAGTCGAGCGTTGTGTCGTGGAACTTTTTAGCCTTCGATATTTGTAGTTTAACATCACGCACCTCGCCAGTATGGTTTGCGGGTACGGTGAAGTTAATATGCATTACGTTGCGATGTATCTCCTTGGTCGGCTTATCACCCAACACCAAACGATAGCGATAGCACTTATACGCCGAGCCAGGCTCGAAGCGTGTATTCTCAGCACACCATGCATCGAAGTCATCGAAGTAATATGTGCCTCCCTCTTGGGGGATCTGCACAACCTGTGAGTTTGGTATCGCATCCCAATCATAAAATTGTGTACATGAGGTCAACGACACCAATGCAAACACAACAACAACGATATGTGATAGGTGGACTTTCATAGCATTTTGTGTTATTTTGTCAGGCGGTGGTAGTGGCAGAGGAGCAGGTTCTCGTCATCGTCGTAGAGGTGCATGCCGTTACCCTCGCAGTACTGCCACATCTTGCAGTCGGCACACTTGCCCTTCTTCGCCCATGCGCGGTTGCGGAACTTCTCGAAGCGGTTTTGCCACACATCCCAGAAGTTATCTTTATAGATGTTGCCCTGCGTGAAGTTGGCGCGCACAGAGGTACAGCCCGAGATGTCGCCATTGACACGGATTGAGGCGGTGCCGACACCCGCGTAGCACTCGAAGGGGTTGGTACGTACGCGAAGCTCATAGCCCGCGAGGAAGCCCTCACAGCCGTATGCAGCCTTCACGCGCCCCTCCTTGCGGCACCTCTCAATGAACTGCATGAGGTAGGTGAACTCCTCGTTGTTGAGTTGCAGCGTGGGGTCTGTTGCGGCGCGGCCTACGGGGAAGATGGTAAACAATCGCCAGCGGCGCACGCCGAGCGAGTAGAGGAACTCCTTGAACTCCTCGAGGCGCGGAAGGAGCGCGGGGGTGACGCACGTCACGACATCCGAGGCGAGCTCCCTATCTGCCGAAATCATGCGCACAGCCTCCACGGCGCGTGCGAAGCTCTCCTTGTTCTGGCGGATGTGGTAGTGGTGCTCCTCGAAGCCATCGAGCGAGACGGTGATGGAGTGCAGGCCCGCACGGATGAGCGAGTCTAAGCGCTGGCGTGTGAGCGCCATGCCGTTTGTCACCATGCCCCATGGGTAGCCACGGCGGTAGAGGTTGATGCCTATCTCCTCGAGGTCCTTGCGCACGAGCACCTCGCCACCCGAGAGGATGATCAAGACCTTATTGGGGTCGACATTGGGTGTAATCTCGTTATCCAAGACGCGGAAGAAATCCTTTGCGGGCATATCCGTGAGCGTGGTATCTACCTTGCAGTCGCTACCGCAGTGGCGACACTGCAAATTACAACGTAGCGTACACTCCCAGAAGAGTGTGTTCAAAATATGCTCGTCACGGCGTATCTGACGCAACTTTTTGAATAGCTTCAACGCCACCCACTGGCGTAGTCCAAGTCGTTTTCCCATAGGTCGTTATATCTGTTTTTCGGTTTCTAAATCTAATATAGGATCGGCAATATCGAATGTGCCGTATAGCTGCTCCGAGGCGGCACGACAGCCACCACGACAGCGTTGCCACAAGTCACACGCGGCGCATCGCTCAGGCATGGTATTGTAGATACCCTCATCGGTTGTGCGCTGAAGGATGTCATCGAGGTGCTCCTTGTGTATGTTGCCCAGCACGCGGGGCGAGTGGTTACAGAAGCGCACATCGCCACGGTAGTTTATCGTTAGCGGGCGCGAGGTCAAATCCGTGGTGCAGTGCGTAAATGTTATGTTGGGGTAGTCGCGCGGCTCGAGCACACATAGCGGCGTGCATACGCCATTGTGTGCACGCATACCCAGCTCGCCAAGCTTGGCATCGGCACGACGAAAGGCATCGCGCAACTCGGCATGCGAGAGTGTCAGCTCCGTGGCATACTTACGACCCAAGCCACCGATATTAAAGCGGTTAAGCATTATTCTTTTTACCCCCATCGCGGCATACATCTCCAGCGTTGGCTCTATGTCGTTGACATTCAAGCGGCTGAGAATGAACACAGGGGTTAGCCATGCGGGGTCAATCTCGGCGATGCGCTTGGCACTCGCCATTGCTCGCTCCCATGAGCCCTCGAGTTGCGTTATGTGGTCATGCACCTCGGCACGGTGCGAGAGTAGCGGTATCTGCACCACGCCAACACCGAGGTTGCGGATGATGTCTATATCCTCGGCCTTGAGGAGCGTGCCGTTTGTGAGGAGGTTGACATTCGCCCCCGCGAGGCGCGCCTTGAGTATAAGGTCGTGGATGCGTGGCATAAGCATCGGCTCGCCACCCGAGAAGGAGATGCTACCGATGTTTGCCTCGTTAAGCAGGCGCTTTAGCGTGCGGCGTGCCATGCGGAAGTCGGGCGCAGCAACCGAGCAAGGCTCTGCCCCACCCTTAAAGTGGTTGTAGCAGAACCTGCACGCCTGGTTACAAGCATCCGTAAGCTCAAAGACCGCAAAGCCGAGCTCCACCTTTTTGCGTCGAGAGAAGAGCATAACTTAGTCAACTATAGCGACATAGATGTGGAATGGATAGGCATAGCCCTCTTCATACTTCTCATACTCCACGCGCAACTTCGCCCTACCGCGGTAGTCGCCTGCATCGATGGTGAACGATAGCTGGTTTCCGCCAACCTGCACGGCATAGGTCTCGCTGCAAAGCACTCGCTCCTCCTCATTGTCGTCGCTCACCAACGATATGGTAATCTCCTCGCCAAACATACACTCGTAGTT
Organism: Alistipes sp.; assembly: GCA_045634725.1. Taxonomy (GTDB): domain Bacteria; phylum Bacteroidota; class Bacteroidia; order Bacteroidales; family Rikenellaceae; genus Alistipes. The sequence continues at coordinate 16,385 of JAZRAT010000016.1, forward strand.
CAGCACCACAACATCGCCATTACGCAACTCGCTGTTTGCCACGCCAACATCCCAATAGTGCTCATTCTCCATGGGTGGCGCAGGGTCGTAGCATGATGGCATAAATCCTCCGCCACTTTCGCAGGCTGTCGATGCTAATGCAGTAAGGCTAATCAGCATACCACCGAGTCGATACTTTAGGTTTGTGGCGCGCTTGCTACGGCCACCGCTCAATATGAGCCACAACGACACCGCTGCGAATGCCACGCTCAGTGCCACTATAAGAATTGTTCGTTTCATAGTCCTTAATTTTTTGATGTCATCCTGAGCAACGCGAAGGATCTCCTCAAAGCCGACTAATGATTACGCACATAGCGCATCATAAGCGAGGAGATTCTTCACTAAAGTTCAGAATGACAAGTCCTCTGCATATACTAATTACTTGCGTTCAAGCTCTATATCACCGAGGTCGACATTCGTGCTATTTTCGTTAAACGTCACGGTCTTCTCCTCGAACTCGCCGCCATTGGCCTCGCCATCGACATCCGTGAGCACGATGTATGGACTCTTGCTCCTTACATAGAAACGGCCATTAGCATCTGTCGTTGTCACACTATCACCACATCGCGCCTCGATGCCCTCGATGGGTGCGCCAGCATCGTCGACAACGCGACCCGAAGCACCGAACTCGGGATTAAACTCAGTGTACATCACGCCATAGCACGCCACGCATGTGAGCGTCATGCCAAAGAGCGCAAATAGTCGTACTAATAACTTACCAGTCATAATGTTACAAATTTATCGTTAACTACTCTGCGGGGGTCTCTTCTGGGGTTTCGTCGGGGGTCTCCTCGCTCTTCTCCTTGAGCTTCATGGTCACGGTGCCCAAGTCGGCAGTATAGGTACCATGATACCAGCTGCCACTACCCTCCTCAGTCTGTGTAGCTTTCTCTATATCCACGGTGAGCGTCTCGAACTCACCGCCATTGGCCTCGCCATCTATGTCGATGAACTGCACCTTGCCATGCTCCGTTCCTGGCCAGAAGCCACCGTATGCGTCGATGTAGCCCTGATAGTCCGAGAAGCCCGTTTTGTACTCGAAGCGTCCGCCATCCTCGGTGCGCACCTCGATGCCCTGGATGGGTTTGCCCGCCTCATCCACAACGCGCGCCTTGAGCGAGAAGCTAACATGTGGAACGCCATATTCTTCAGCACCAATAAAGTGCTCACAGCTTGTAAAGCCAAGCAGGCCTAATAGTATATAAATCAGTCGTTTCATAGCATATAAGGTTTTATAGGTTACTCCTTAAGTTTCATCACCACATCGCCCAGATCTACCACATCGCTACCGACATAGCCCCACTCGTCGGGCTTGTTATCAAGGCCACTAAGTCGCTCGCGGATGTTAACCGTGATGGTCTCGTACTCGCCACCGTTATACTCGCCATCGACATCCTCGAATACAATATTATGCAACTCGCTGGGGTGGAGGTGCGCAAAGCCCGAAATCACACCCTGATAGTCGCTATATCCCGAGCGGCCATAGAAGGCACTCGTCTCGGGGTATGAGTAGATGCCTTGAATGGGGTTGCCCGCCTCATCTACCACATGTGCCGAGAAGTAGAGCACATAGTATGACCTATGCTTTGGCTCCTTCTCGCACGACGACAACGCCAAGCCACACAGCACCATCGCCAAAAGTATCAATCGTTTCATCGCTATACTATATTTATATTATACATTACTCTTCGGGGGTCTCCTCGGCATTATCCTTAGCCACGAGTGTCATCTCAACATCACCAAGTTCGATATTGAACTTACCCACATACCAGCCTTCACCATCTTCGACTTTCTCCTTCTTACGATTTAAGTAATCCCAATCGAACTCCACCTTACTAAACTCGCCACCATTCTCCGCACCATCAACATCTGTAAATGTTATCTTACTTATAGAGCCACGCCTATAATTAATGTCAACGACACCATCCGCATCCGACACTCCGAACACCTCACCATAATAACCTCCAACCTCGATGCCCGCAATAGAGTTACCTTCGCTGTCAACCACTCGAGCCGACACGTGATAATCGGCCGTTGGACAACCATACTCCACCATTGATCTCTCACAACTCACTGCACCAAAACCAAGCAATGTCAAAAGAAAATAGATAAACCTTTTCATAGTCCTCAATTTTATTGATTTCTCTACTGCAAATTTACGAAACAATGTAGCCTCCACCAAATTTTTTAGGCGTTTTTATTTCCGCGATGCCACTTAAAACACACTGATTTACAGCAAGTTACAAAACGCATTTTTGCGAGTTTTTCATAGTGCTGATAATCAGGCAGTTACGAATATAGTAAAGCAATCCGCATAACATCTTGATAATCAGCGCCATTTTGAAGTCATTAATTTATTTAGGGTTGATGCTCCTCTATTCGCGAAAAAAGAGTTACCTTTGCTACAAAACACAAAAACATCTATGGCAACAACACTAAAATATAGTCGTCGCGAGGCTCACGAGGTGACATTTGGCGGTGTCAAAATCGGCTCATCACACCCCATCGCGGTGCAGTCTATGACCAACACACCAACGGCAGATGTGGCACTCTCGGTGGAGCAGACAAAGCGCATCGCCGAGGCGGGAGCAGAGATTGTGCGCCTAACTGCGCAGGGCAAGAAGGAGGGTGAGGCACTCGGTCCAATCATGGAGCAACTGCGCAAGGAGGGGTGCACTGCGGCCATAGTTGCCGACATACACTTCACGCCCGAGATAGCGATGATGGCTGCCGAGGTAGTGGACAAGGTGCGCATCAACCCAGGTAACTTCCGCACCTCGAATGGCGAATTGGAGCGCCTCATAGATATATGTCGTCGCCGTGGCGTAGCGCTGCGCATAGGCGTAAACCATGGCTCGTTAGCCAAGCGCATATTCGATGAGTATGGCGACACCCCCGAGGGTATGGTTGCCTCGGCGATGGAATTTTTGAGGATGTGTCGCGAGGCAAAGTTTGACAATGTTGTGGTGTCGATGAAGTCGAGCAACACGCGTGTGATGGTACACGCCTACCGTCTGCTTGTCGAGGCTATGACGCGCGAGGGCATGACCTACCCCCTGCACCTCGGTGTTACCGAGGCGGGTGACGGCATCGAGGGTCGCATAAAGAGCGCCGTGGGCATCGGAGCACTGCTTGCCGACGGCATTGGCGACACCATCCGTGTGTCTCTCAGTGAAGAGCCAGAGGCAGAGATTCCTGTTGCCCGCCATTTGGTTGATTATGTTACAAAACATGCCGGTCATATGCATATCCCTGCTACTATGGCTGACGGATTCTGCTGGGTTAAGCCAGAACGCCGCCAGACCACAGCGGTAGGAAATATTGGTGGTACTAATGTGCCGATAGTTATAAGCAGTCGTCTTGACGGCAATATGGCTTCAGCCAATGCCGATATGACGCCTGATTATATATATGTAGGTGATAAACTGCCTGCGGAGCGCAATGCTGGCCAGTCTTATGTTGTTGACTTTGGCTCATATAGTGGTGAGGAAAATGTTTTCCCAATATTCCCATACAATGCTATACCATTCATCGGTATGGTACAATCGCCATTGAAATTCCTTGTACTTCAGTATGGTGTTCCTGTAGAAGAATATTCTGCCTGTTTGAAATTGCATCCAGAGGTCGTTGTTGTCTGTATGACCAATCACCAGAATCGCTTGGGTGAGCAGCGCGCACTGGTTCATGAAATGATGGTGCATGGCATACAAAATCCTGTTGTCTTTGCTCAGATGTATCAATACTCACAAGAGCAGAAGGAATATTTCCAACTTGACTCTGCT
>JAZRAT010000017.1:0-12961 GCA_045634725.1 Alistipes sp.
TGGTGCCCGGCAACCACGAGTTTTATGGCAATGGCGATGTGTTGGCCTATGGCGACAGTTGGAGTCGTGAGATACTGCCAAATGTGCATTACCACCAGAACAAGGTTGTGAGGATTGATAATGTTGATTTCATCCTCTCGACTCTATGGTCACACATTCGCCCCGAGGATGAGTATTTTGTGCATCGAGGGATGAATGATTTTCGGCAGATTCTGTATAATGGTTGCCGCTTTACCCCTGCCGACTTTAACGCCGAGCACGAGAAATGTCTGGACTTTATCAAGCGGAGTGTCGCGGAGAGTACAGCCGAGCATATCGTGGTAGTAACTCATCATCTGCCATCAATGGCAGTTGTTGCACCAGAGCATAAAAGCAGTCTACTAAATAGTGCCTTTGCTACGGAGTTGGGCGACTTTATAGCAGATAGCCGAATAGATGCGTGGATATTTGGACACTCACACGCCAACGAGGAGGCCACCATAGGTAATACGCGCCTTATATGCAACCAGCTTGGCTATGTCTACTACCGTGAACACCTCAAAGGATTCGATGGCAGAAGGTATATCGAGTTGTGATATACGAAACAGACTTACTAAAACAATAAGAGACTACCACGGTTCGCCCATGGTAGTCTCTTGTTTTGGGTTTAGGTTGACGCTATACGCCATCAATCTGTATGCACTCGATGCCTACGCGCTCGAGAAGTTTGATGCCGTCGTCATTGCGATATGGGTCGGCATAGACAACGCGCTTGATGCCCGCCTGGATGATTAGCTTTGCGCACTCTATACATGGCGATGCCGTAACATAGAGCGTTGAGCCGTCGCAGTTGTTGGCACTCTTAGCCACCTTCGTAATAGCGTTAGCCTCGGCATGGAGGACATAGGGCTTTGTTGTACCCATATCATCCTCGCAGATATTCTCGAAGCCCGCAGGTGTGCCGTTATAGCCATCCGAGATAATCATCTTATCCTTCACGAGCAATGCTCCCACCTTACGACGCACGCAGTATGAGTTCTCAGCCCATACGCGCGCCATCTGCAAGTAGCGCTTATCGAACTCGCGCTGTTTCTGCTCCTTATATCCCATAGTTACAAACTATTGCAATTTACCGTGACACTGCTTATACTTCTTGCCTGAGCCACAAGGACATGGGTCGTTACGGCCTACACTCTTGTCAACCTTGATAGGTGCGGTTGTAGACTTCTCGCCCTGACCTGCTGCGGCAGCGGCTGCCATGCGTGATGCCTGAAGCTTGTTGACATCAATCTTCGCCTTCTGCTCGCGTGCCTCCTGCATATTGTCGGAGTTAGCCTCGCGCACGGCGATGCCACCCTTGTTAATGAGAGCCAACACGTCGCGGTTGATGTTCTCCAGCATCTTGGCAAAGAGTTCGAACGACTCGAGCTTGTAGATGAGCAATGGATCCTTCTGCTCGTATGTAGCATTCTGCACGCTCTGACGCAAGTCATCCATCTCGCGCAAATGCTCACGCCATGCGTCATCGATGGTTGTGAAGAGCGCCACCTTGGCGAAGACGCGGTAAATCTCCATACCGTCGGTCTCCTTGCACTTACCCAACTCTACGGGCACGGTGAAGCGCAAACGGCCGTCGGTGATGGGGAATGCAATGCGCATATCCATGTGATCCTCACGCTCCTTGTATATCTTCTCCATTGTTGGGCGCACGGTATCGGCAACCATCTTTGACTTACGCTGGTAGTATGCAGCGAGGTCGTTCACGATAGCCTCGACAAGCTGTTTGGGCTTCATAGCGTTGTACTCATCCTCCGACACTGTGAAGTCGAGAGCCACCTCGCGCATAAGCTCAAACTTGAAGTCCTCGTATGTAGCACCCTCATTCTGCTCGACGAACTTCTCGGCATAGTCGTAGCGCAAGTTGTTCATATCGATATCGAGGCTCTCGCCATAGAGGGCATGACGACGACGTGTGTAGATAACCTCACGCTGCGAGTTCATAACATCGTCATACTCCAACAAGCGCTTACGAGTACCGAAGTGGTTCTCCTCGACCTTCTTCTGCGCACGCTCAATAGCCTTGGACATCATACCAGCTTGGATAACCTCGCCCTCCTTAAGGCCCATTCTATCCATCATCGTTGCGATACGCTCCGAACCGAAGAGGCGCATGAGCTTATCCTCGAGAGACACGAAGAACTGTGATGAACCGGGGTCACCCTGACGTCCTGCACGACCACGCAACTGACGGTCTACACGACGGCTCTCATGACGTTCAGTACCAATGATAGCCAAGCCACCACGCTCCTTAACCTCCGCAGAGAGTTTGATATCGGTACCACGACCCGCCATGTTTGTAGCGATGGTAACCTGACCGCTATGACCCGCCTCGGCAACAATCTGCGCCTCGAGGGCGTGTTGCTTAGCGTTCAACACATTATGCTTGATGCCACGCAACTTAAGCATACGGCTCAACAACTCCGAAATCTCGACAGATGTCGTACCCACCAACACGGGGCGACCCTCCGCAACGAGGCGCTCAATCTCAGCGATTACAGCGTTATACTTCTCGCGCTCGGTCTTATATACTAGGTCGTCGCGGTCGTCACGAATAACAGTCTTGTTTGTGGGGATAACTACCACGTCGAGTTTGTAGATGCTCCAGAACTCCGATGCCTCGGTCTCAGCGGTACCTGTCATACCTGCAAGCTTGTGGTACATACGGAAATAGTTCTGCAAGGTGATGGTTGCGAATGTCTGTGTTGCATCCTCCACCTTAACATTCTCCTTAGCCTCGATAGCCTGGTGCAAGCCATCCGAATAGCGACGGCCCTCCATGATACGACCTGTCTGCTCGTCAACAATCTTAACCTTGTTATCGATAAGCACATACTCCACCTCCTTCTCGAACATGAAGTATGCCTTGAGCAACTGGTTCATTGTATGCACACGCTCGGCCTTAACTGCGTAGTCCGAGATGAGCGCATCCTTCTCCTTAGCACGCTCCTCAGCCGAGAGCTGTGAGTGGTCAATCTCAGCAACACGAGCACCGATATCGGGCAATACGAAGAAACCCTCCTCGTTGAAGCGCTTTGAGGCAAACTCATGGCCCTTATCGGTAAGGATAAGCGAGTTCATCTTCTCATCGTGTACCACGAAGTTGTCATCAGTAATCTCGTGCATGCGCTTCTCGTTGTCCTGCATGTAGAAGTTCTCGGTCTTCTGCAAGAGTACCTTCACACCAGGCTCCGAGAGGAACTTGATGAGGGCCTTGTACTTTGGCATCGCCTTGTAGGCACGCAACAAGAGCTTACCCGCCTCGTCATGCTTACCCTCGTTGTAGAGGCGCTTAGCCTCGGCAACATCTGCCGACGACATCTTGCTCTGAAGGTCATAAATATACTTTGCCGCGGGCTGATACTCGGCAAAAAGTTGGTCGCTACCCTTGGGCACAGGACCAGAGATGATAAGGGGCGTACGCGCATCGTCGATAAGCACTGAGTCGACCTCATCGACAATAGCGAAGTGGTGCTTGCGCTGTACGAGGTCCTTGGGCGCGTTTGCCATATTATCACGCAAGTAGTCGAAACCAAATTCGTTGTTCGTACCGAAGGTGATATCTGCCATGTATGCCTTACGACGCTCCGCAGAGTTGGGGCGTGTGTTATCGATGCAAGCCACCGAGAGGCCATGGAACTGATACATAGGACCCATCCACTCGGCATCACGACGTGCGAGGTAGTCGTTCACAGTGACTACATGCACACCCTTGCGAGCCAAGGCATTGAGGAATACGGGGAGTGTTGCCACGAGGGTCTTACCCTCACCCGTTGCCATCTCTGCGATGCGACCCTTGTGCAATACGACACCACCAAAGAGCTGGACGTCGTAGTGTACCATATCCCACTTGATGACGTTACCACCCGCAGTCCACTGGCTGCTATAGATAGCCTTATCACCCTCGATGCGCACCAAGTCCTGACGCTCAGCTGCGAGGTTACGGTCGAAGTCGTTAGCAGTCACAACCACCTCGTCATTCTCGGCAAAACGACGTGCTGTATCCTTCATGATGGCGAAAGCCTCGGGAAGAATCTCCTCAAGACGCTTCTCGATATTCTCGTCGATGCGCTTTGTGAGCATCTCTATCTCACTTGAGAGGCGCTCCTTCTCCTTTAGTGTTGTTGTAGGGCTCTCGAGGAGCTCCTTATTCTTTACGATTGTAGCCTCATCCTCGGCGATAAAGTCGGTGATAGACTTACTCAACGCCTGTGAACGAGCGCGCAACTCATCGTTAGAGAGTTTCTCGATTGTGGGATAGATAGCCTTAATCTTCTCCACATAGGGGATAATCTCCTTGCGGTCCTTATCGGCCTTTGAGCCGAAGAACATCTTAATTACCTTTGATAAAATATCCATATCTTACTGTTTGTTATTAGCACTGTTAGCCATGCTTAAAGCACACTCTTTAGTGTGGTACGCCCGCACACATCATGCGCGCACTCACATATAACGCACAAAGATATAAAAAAATATTCAAACCACAAAGAGTCGTATGATGGTTTTAACCATATATAACACAATCACCACTATTTGCACGCCACATAGTCGTATGCCGAGACCGCAACCGCGTAGTCATACTGCGCCGAGATGACGTTTGTGTATATCTGCAACCAGCTCAACTGTGCCTGCAGAACATCAAGAATCGTAGCAAGACCCTCACCATAGGAGTAGGTGCTTATCGTGAGGTTCTCCTCGGCTATTGCGAGGTTGCGCTGTGCCGTAGCGACCCTGTCATTCGTCGAGCAAAGATTTGTCCATGTATCACTCTCATCGAGAGCTATTTGGTCAGCAACCAATGCCACGGAATTTACTTGACGTAAATAGTCACTACGCGCTGCCGCGACGGCATGCTTACGCTCACCAAAGTGGTATATGGGTGTTGAAAAGGACAACATCACACCACCATCAAGGCGAGTACCGCCACCCTTAACATGAGGTGTATTCGGATGCCACAAAGCATATGCACCGACCTCTATCTGTGGCAGAAACTTTGCCCTCTCTGCGCGAATACCCCAGAAGGCTCTTTCAACCTCAATTTGCGATGATTTATAATCGGGATGTCGTAAGATTATCTCATCAACCGATTCTCGCTCAGGCATATACATCGTATCAAATATAGACTCCGCAAGCACAACAACCTCATCAGACATAGCACCTCTCAATAGGTTAAAGTTATGTTGTGCTATATCTCGCTTTTGCTTCGCCTCGGAGAGCTGATACTCCGCATCACTCAAGCGAGACTCCACCTGCAATAGGTCGCTTTTGGAGATATAACCCTCGCTATAGCGCTCAGCCACCACATCACGCAACGACTGCACAATGGCGACATACTCCGCCAACGCCTCATAGTAACTCTCGGCACGCGACAACGACCAATAGGCAACCTCGGCAGTGTAGCGCACAAAGAGAGTGGTTGCCACCTCGTTAAGCTCCGAGACATCCGACGCCAATTCTGCTCGCTTGGCCGCAGCACGCACCTCGCCACCGCGGAATATAGATTGCGATATATCCAACTGCGTGAGCCAACTCCACCTGCGACCCACTGCGGGATTACGCATATCGATATTGAGTTCGCGCGCAAGACTAAAGAAGGGGAGATAACCCTTGCGTGACGCAATCTCTCGCTCACGGGCGCCCTGCGTAGCAAACTCTGCATCTTGCAATTCATGACTATATGATAGCACACTCTCGCGGTACTCATCGAGCGAAACCTGCGCTTGCAACATATATGGAGCAAGGGTTAATATAATCGATGTTAATAATATGCGTATCATGGTTTTATACGATAGAAAAGTGAATAGACAACGGGAAGTACCACAAGCACCATAAGCGTAGCAACAAGCAGACCTCCCATAATGGTCGCAGCCATACTTCCAAACATCGAATCGGTAAGCAGAGGTATCATACCGAGTATCGTGGTGAGCGATGCTGCGACAACGGGAATAAAGCGGTCTGCCGTAGCCTCCACAACTGCATTGACTGGCTCATAATCGTCAGCACGCAACTCCCTGATGCGGGCGATAAGGATTACTGCATTCTTGATATTCATACCCACAAGACCGAGTAGGCCGAGCAACGAGAAGAAATCAAACATCTTACCCGTAACGCCCAAACCCAACACCACGCCCACAAAGATAAGAGGCACGGTAACAAGCACCACCAAGGGGTCGCGGAGGTTGCCGAACAGAAGAAGTAGCACCATAAAGATAAGAATAAGTGCTATGGGAAGTTGCCCCACAAGCGCATCGTTAGACTCCTCACGACTCTCCTCTTCACCAAATAACTCCATGCGATAACCATCTGGGATAGAAACCTTTGTCTCCACCTCGCTCTCAAGCTCTTTAAGCAAGGCGATGGCATTGACACCACGCATGGGATCACACTGAGCCTTCATAACTCGTTCGGCATCCACGCGCTTAATCACCGAAGGCACGAAGCTAAACTCGAAGCCCGCCGAGGCTTGCTCCAGGGAGTAACTGCGCCCCGAGCGAGAGAATATCGGCATGGTCGTGAGCGCCGAGAGTGAGTTATCGGGAATAGGCTCCGAGCGCAACAAAATTGGCATCGACACATCACCCTCACGGTAGGTAGCGATAGGTAGTCCCGAAGTAGATATTTCGAGCGACGAGACCATGGCACTACGCTCCACACCGAGGCGTTGCGCCTTAATCTGCGAGTAGCGTGGTTGCCACTCAGCCACCCTATTACCCCAACTATTACGCACATTTTGTGTCATTGAATGCGCCTCAAATATCGCCATAGCATCGCGCGTTAAGCGACTCAGCGTATCGATGTTCTCACCCACAAAGCCAATCTCAATGGTAGCATCAGGAACGGGCGAGAGTCGAAAGAGCGAGGAGCGCAGCCACACATCTGAAATATTATCTACAACCCACCTATCAAAGCGCTCTTCAACCGCTGCCGTAGCGTCAGCATCGTGCAGCTCAATAAGCAGATTGCCATAGTATGCTCGCCCAGCATAGCTACTACTTGCAAGATAGTAGCGCGGTGGTGTACCTCCCGCCGTGGCAGATACACGCTTAACCTCAGGTTGCTCCATAAGCCACTCGGTCATGGTGTCGAGGCGCGCGGTTGTAGCCTCAATATCATAGCCATCGGGGAGGATGACATCGGCTCTGAAATAGGGTTTAGATAGTTGAGGAAAGAAGTTTTGTGGCATACGCCCCATCACCCAAAGCGACAAAGCAAACATCACAGCCACAACAACTACCGTAGCCCACCTAAAGCGTAACGCGAACTCAACACAACGACGAAACCACCCCAAATGACTCTTGAAATTTGCGTCACGCATACCACGCAAGAGGTTAACACTCATAACCGGAACCTGGGTGAGCGACAAGAGCCAGCTTGCGAGAAGCGAGAGGGCGATAACCACAAACAGAGGGCGTATAATCTCAGCCACAGAGGAGGGCGAGAGCTGTAGCGGGAAGAAGGAGAATATGGCAATAAGCGTAGCGCCTAGGAGGCCCCAAGCGGGACGCGAAGCACCAACAATCGCAGCGTTATACAACGGGACTCCATGCGAGGAAAGGTAGCGCGTGTTATCCACCACCACAATGGCATTATCCACCAACATACCCATAGCGATAATGAATCCAGCAAGTGAGGTGCGGTTGATGCCCTCGCCAATAAAGAGCATCGCAAGGAGCGTAGCACCGATAGCGAAGAGTAGTGACGAACCAACGATAACACCCGAACGCCAACCCATGATAAGCATAACAAGCAGTATAACAATAGCGACAGACTCGGCGAGGTTTGCCAGAAAGTCATAGTTCGCCTCGCGGGCAATCTCATTTTCGGGGTAGAGCGTCACGAGTTCAAGACCCGCAGGAAGTTCATTGCGAACGTTTCGAAGCAGAGTATCCACCCTATCACCCACTGCCACGATATCAAGATTGGGGTCTGTAGCCACAGCAATAGCCACAGCATCCATACCGTCAACCTTAACGATATATGACGAGGGTTGATGCAGAGTGCGCCTAACTTCAGCAATGTCGCCCAAGCGGTATTGCTTACCCGAAGAGGCATAGAGGAGTTGGTTCTCGATGTCGGCAATCGAGGAGTAGGTAGTGCCCTCCGAGAGTTCCACAACGACATCGCCAGCACGACGCACCCCGAGGCCAACAACAGCATTCTGCCCCGCCACAGCGCGAGCAATATCCTCGGGCATAAGATCGAATGCCGAGAGCGTAGCGGGACTTATGACTATCTCTATATCAACTGATTGCTCACCCGCAATCAGAACTTTACTCACGCCCGACACCGTATACAGTTGGTGCTCAATGTTGCGGGCATAGTCGCGCATCTCCTCCATCGTAAAGCCGCCCTCCGACTTTAGTGCATAGTACAAACCATAGACATCGCCAAAGTCATCAGCGACATCTATCGCAGTCACACCCTCGGGTAGTTGCTGACGGACATCATCGACCTTACGGCGTAGCTCATCCCATAGCTGCGGAATGGCATCGGGTTTGGTATCGGGCTTCAACTCCACGACCATACGGGCATAGCCGAAGTGCGCCTCGGAGGTTATCTTATGCACAGATGTTAGGGTGCGAAACTCACGCTCCATGGGGATTACGACCAACTGTTCCACCTCTTCTGGTGTTGCCCCAGGGTATTGGCACGTCACAACAGCACTCTTGATTTTGAAAGTTGAGTCCTCGCGCTTACCCAAGTGGATAAAGGCGTAAAGGCCACCGAATAGTGCGACGGCAAGAAAGAAACCTACAACGGAGGTGTTACGTAGCGACAACTTTGTTATATTCAGAGACATAGACACGCTATTTATCCTATTCTACAACCTTTACTCGCTCGCCATCCACGAGCTTATAGACTCCCGCAGAGACCACCCTTTCACCCGCAGTTACACCATCCAGCACCACGACATCACTACTCCCCATCAGCCCACCAAGGGTCACTCTACGGCGGTGAACACGATTATCATCATCCACAACCCAGACGCTATCGTAGTCGCCAATCGGGGCATATATTGCAGTTAGTGGCAGTAACACGGCGTTGTCATCATCCTCCTTCACCGACACAATCGCGATGCAGGTCATACCAGGAGATATGGTATATCGCGTGCGGTCGACATCGGTTAGGCGCAACGACACGGGGAAGCCAAGAGCATCACTCGAGGTGCGGGCAAAGCTCTTAATCGTGGCAGCGAAGTAGTGATTGGGATAGGCATCAAACACCACCTTATACTGCGTGGTGGGTAGCGAAAGTGAGGATATAAGGTTCTCGGGGGCGGTAAAACCCACAGTGTTGCTCTCGGGTTTCACAAGGCGCAGAATGGTCTCACCCGACGATACACGCTGGTAGGTATCTACCGCGACATACTCCACAACACCACTAAAGGGCGCTGTGATGCGCGTCTCCTGAAGTGCCTGCTCGGCATTATCGTATACCGTCCTGGTTTGTGTCACAGCATTTTGCAGAGCTTCAACCTCCTGCTCCGAGATGGCATCGTGCGAGAGCAACCTCTCGGCACGCTTCAGTCGCGAGAGAGCCTCGTCATATGAGGCCTTTGCAGCAGATAGTTGCAACTCCACATCGCGAGAGTCGAGGCGAGCAAGAAGTTCTCCCTTGTTGACGCTCATGCCCTTAGCTACGGGAACATCAATAACGCGACCAGAGAGTTTGAAGGCGAGGTTTACAGCATCATCAGCCGTAGACAGCGCTGCGAAGTCGCGCGTGATAGCATGTAGAGGCTTGGCAACAACGCACTTAACAGGTTGCAATGAGTCATCATGTTGCACACCGCCATGGCACGCAACAAGGAGTAAGACAAAAAATGTAAGGATAGTATACCGCATAGCATCATAGGTTTATGGCTATGCGAGGCAATTACCTTGCCATTAAATATCGCGAATGTCGGCTTTGAATTCTATTATACCATCATTGATGACCACAACGCCCACATCGGCACGCATCACAGAGCGCAAGGTCATGGCATCCATGGTGTAGACATCGCTTTTAAGGAGCTTCGAGACATAGGCAGTATTGGACGTGGTTACAACAACCACCGCTTGAGGTGGATATGCTTCAAGCAAGCGCTCGGCATACATTAGGCGCAACCCCGTAAGGACATCACTATCGTTAACACAGAGCCATGCCACACGACCTGGTTTGTTAAGCATGTCGAGTGTAACATCCTCGCCATCACGATTATATAGCCTAAAGTCTGCAAACTCACCCGCCTCAGATGAAATAGACTCGGTGCGGGCATCTATATACTCGAGATTGGGGTCTGCCCAGCACGATGTATCCTCAGCCAGGAACTCCACGACCTCGCCCGTAGTGACATCCTCAAACATCAGAATGCTACGCACGCTCTCACGCTCGTGCTCGGCCTGCACCTCACCGCGGAGGTCGGCGCCAAGTTTATAGGGCATGAAATCCACCAATGGGAGGTAGCGCAACGAGTAAAGATTGATGGCAAAAGGAAGCGCCACAACCACAATCATGATGATTGCCACACGTCGCCATCTTGGTTGCTCCACCTCGCTATTTCGCCATACGGCAAAAGCCATTGGGAGAAGGACTAAATTTTTGAGGAAAGTCTGCCATGGAGTGAGCTTCACGGCATCACCAAAGCAACCACAATCGCCAATGGGCAACACCGTAGCGCTTAGCAACGTGATGATGGTAAAGAGCAGAAGAAAGATTGTCGCAGCGAGTGACACATAACGCTTCAATACGCCTGTAACAAGCAAGATACCCATCACTACCTCTACCACTGCAAGAGCTATTGCAATGTAGAGCGAACAGGGCAACAACGCCTCCAATGAGTATGTCGCGAGGTACTTATCAACAAAGACCGAGGTACCCACGGGATCAACACACTTAACCAAGCCAGAGAAGACAAAGACTCCTCCGAGCAACCAGCGTAGAGCAATTAAGCCGATATATATCGCTCTTGGACCCACAATTTTACTTTGAGATAAGTGGTGCGACGTGGTGCATGATGCGCTCATAAATCTCCTCGGGCGACGCCATAGCACCCTCAGCGGTTGAGCAGTCTACGACTTTGATGTCGTCGGAACAAGCGGCAGCCTCCAAATATACCTCGCGGACGCGACGCTGTAAATCAAGTGATGCCTCGTGGATATCCTTGCCACCCTGCAAGTATGAGCGGTCGTCACCCTCGCGCGTTTCAGTTAGCTTGCGCTCGGTAAACGAGAAGGGAACATCGAGGAACAATGACACATCGGGGCGGGGAATAGCAAACTCCTCGAACTCGGTGCGGAGAATCCACTCACGGAGAGCATCACGCTCCTTGCCCGCGGGGAGTTTAGCGCACTGGTAACCGATATTGGAGTAGACATACCTGTCGACAATAACCACCTTACCCTCGGCCAACCAGCCGTTGATGATCTTTGATGCCTCGGCTCTATCGCCCGCATACAACAACGCCACAAGATAGGGGTTCACGCCCTCTACAGTACCCAAGTCGCCACGCAAGAAGCGTGCAATAAGGTCGCCATAGACAGGAGCATCGAAGCGTGGAAAGTGCAAATACTCCGACTCGATGCCCTTATGTAGAAACATCTCCTTAAGGCGCGCAATCTGCGTAGACTTACCTGCGCCATCAAGGCCCTCTAAAACTATAAACATATCTGCTTCAATTATTTAAGCATCATCACTGCACGCTCAATACCCGCGCCCAACGCCTCGACCTCCTCCAAGGTGTTGTACATGCCTATCGAGGCACGACACATGCCGTGAATGCCGTAGTGCGTCATCACTGGCTCGGCACAATGGTGTCCCGTGCGGATGGCAATACCAAGCTTATCGAGGATCATACCCACATCGTAGGGGTGAGTACCCTCGACAGTAAATGAGACTATGGGGCACTTACCCTCCGTAGTGCCATAGATGCGCAGACCCTCAATACCCTCAAGGCGGCGGGTCATGGCATCAAGGATTCTCAGCTCGTGGTGGTGGATAGCCTCAACGCCGACGTGCTCAACATAGTCGATAGCCTCGGCAAGACCCACAGCACCGATAAAGTTAGCTGTGCCAGCCTCAAACTTGAGAGGCAGCGGAGCGTAGGTCGTACGCTCGGAGGTAACCTTCTCGGCCATGTCGCCACCACCCATATATGGGGGCATCTCGTCGAGCAACTCGCGACGTCCATACAACACACCGATACCCGTAGGGCCATAGAGCTTATGTCCCGAGAAGGCGTAGAAGTCGTAGCCACGCTCCGCAACACGACCACCGCCATGGACAACACCCTGACAGCCGTCAACACATACGTGAGCACCCACAGCATGGGCCTTGCGCACGATGAGATCGAGGTCGGGGCACGTACCCAAGGTGTTCGATGCCTCGGTAACAGCTACTAGGCGTGTGCGCTCATCAAGGAGCTCATCGAGGAGCTCGGTACGCAGTCGTCCGCTATCCTCAAAGGGCAAGACACGGAGCTCAGCACCATGGCGCATGCAGGCAAGCTGCCAGGGCACGATGTTGGAGTGGTGCTCAAGCTCGCTAACGATGATGTTGTCGCCAGGGCGTAGGAAGCGGGCACTCCACGACGTAGCCACAAGGTTGAGCGAGGCGGTAGCTCCCGCGGTGAAGATGACCTCCTCGCGATGCTCCGCGCCGATGAAGCGACGGACACGCTCACGCGCCTGCTCGTACATATCGGTCATCACGCCCGAGAGGTGGTGTACACCACGGTGTATGTTGGCGTTATACTCGCGCATAAGCTCCTCGGTGCGAGAGATCACCTGCAGGGGCTTCTGTGCCGTAGCTCCTGAGTCGAAGTAGACCAGCCGACGGCGGTTTACCTCACGCTCGAGGATCGGAAAGTCACGACGTAAAAGCTCAATATCGAATGCCATAGTCCGTTATAGCGATTGTAGTTTCTCGTGGAGGATCTCAACAAGCG
>JAZRAT010000018.1:0-13515 GCA_045634725.1 Alistipes sp.
GCGCAACTACGATAACGAAGTTGTCAGTGACAATAGTTTTATGATAGATGACCCGAATAACCTCGCGGAGTTTGTCGAGTGGGCGCGATCGGAGGCTCCGGCTGATGAGTATGTAATTATCTTCATGGGCCATGGCAATGCCTATCATCCCGGCTTCGAGGGCGATAATACGCGAGGCATAATGCGCGATGACGAGGAGATATCATACCTCGGACTAAGTGCGATAACAGAGGCTTTCGAGACCGCAGATGCACACTTTGGTATGGTGTTTATGATGTGCTGCCTGATGAATAGCATCGAGTATGTAACAGAACTTGAACCCTACGCCGACTATTATCTTGCATCGAGTCATGTTACGTCGATAAGTGGCGGAGAGATCTATTTGTTCGTAGAAGCCTTAGCCAAGATGGAGCAATACGACAGTATGAGTCTCGTTGAGGCCGTTAAATATTACATTGATCAAGATTATGACCTATGGTGGGATCAGAACTATTTGACCATAGATCACACGCTTACCGAATGTAGTAAAATAGTTCAGGTAAATAGTGCTATTCGTGAGTTTACCGACATCGTCGCTGCGCTGTACGAAGAGCAGGCGGAGATTGGAGGTGAGAGGATGAATAACAAATATGGCTTTACTACCTCGGTCATCGACGATGCTCTCAGTAGGGCATACTACCCAGTGAACGCTGAGTTCTCTAAGGAAGATATTGAGGCATTGGAGTGGTATCGTCTCGACTACGCCTTCGATGTTGTTGATGTAGCAACACAAGTTGCCGAGGCGACAAAGCTTAGCGAGATAGCGGAGACCGTCGAGAAGATTAAGGTAGCAGCTACCGAGGCTATTACATACCAGCGTCATGCCTGCCTTAATAATGTGAGTAGGGTATATTACACCGTAGCACTTGTCAACAAGGAGCAATGGTCACAACTTGGCTTTGAGGAAGCGGGTTATGACGAGACCGCATTCGATGAGGCTACAGGGTGGAGCCGTCTACTAAAATCGAATCGTGCAACATATATGCACGATAGGTAGGTGCTGTTGTGGTTATAATAGAGTGCCGTCGAAGGGTTTTCCTCGACGGCACTTCTACATATTCTCTCTAATTACTCTATTTCTCCCACTCGAACTTTTCGATATCGGCATCGGGGGCCTTCCACGATGGCTTGCGCATCGCGTATATAATATAAGGTATAACCACGAATATTATTGCGCCTATAATCAACACTGCATACCACACGGCGTTGCTACCTACGGCAATCTGCGAGGGCGGAATGAAGCTCAACACGAATGCCAGCAATGCGCCACAGAAACCCAGACCCGCCAGCAGCCACATCAGGCCGTTGCCCTTAGCACCGAGACGGAAGGGGCGTTCCATCTTCGGCAGCGTGTAGCGTAGCTTGATGGCCGAGGCAAACATCAGCATATACATTATGAGGTACAAAAGCACGGTGAGCTGCGAGAGTATCTGATAGAAACTCTGCACCGAGGGCATAACGACGAAGAGCATGCCGAGGATTGTAACGATGACACCCTGCACCAAGAGGATGTTGCGTTGCACGCCCTGCTTGTTTGTCTTTTGGAAGAATGGGGGAAGATAGCCCGCGCGACCTACGGTGAAGATACCCTTCGAGGGTCCTGCCACCCATGTCAGTACGCCCGCCAAGACTCCAAACACGAGGGCTACGGCAATCACGGGACCCATCCACGAGAGCTTCACGAACTTGAAGTAGCTGTCGAAGCCTATAAGGAGCGTCTGCGTGAGGCTTATATCCTTTGCGGGCACGATGATACCGAGCGAGAATGTACCAAGGATAAAGATAAGCACCGTTACGAGCGAGCCTATGATAATGGCGCGAGGGTAGTTGCGCTTGGGGTTGTCGACCTCCATAACATGAATACCCATCATCTCCATACCGGCGTAGAAGAGGAAGATGCTACTTGCCAGCACGAGGTTGTTGAAGTTCGTGAGGTCGGGGAAGAAGTTTTCATTCATGTTGAGGTTGTTCTTACCTCCCATGATAAGATAAAAGATGGCGAGGATGATAAGTAGCGCTGCGGGGATGATAGTGCCTATGATACCTCCCCACTTGCTCACCTTGCCTACCCAGCCGATACCACGCAACGAAATAAATGTCGCTGCCCAGTATATCGCCAATACCACCACAAGGGTGAATATACGGTTCGAGGCGAGTGCCGCATCTGCCGCGGGGTTAACACCAATGTAGGCGATGCTCACCGCACCAAATGTCAACACCGTGGGATACCATATCGTCGACTGTATCCACTGCAACCATATTGCGAGAAATCCTGTGCGTGCACCGAATGCCTCGCCTACCCAACGGAAGACACCTCCCTGCTTTGCCGAGAACATAGCCGCAAGCTCCGCAGCAACCATCGCCGTGGGGATAAGGAATACGATGGCGGCAAAGAGGTAGTAGAATGCCGACTGAACGCCATATATAGCCTCTGTCGCCAAACCACGCAGACTCACCACCGCCGTGATGTTCATAATGGCGAGCGTCATCACGCTCAAGCCACTCTTAGTTTTGTTTGTTGTATTACTCTGCATATCACACTTTGTTTAATGTTTCGCCCTCGTAGTGCAATTAGCGTGCTAAAAGTGAGGCTGTTCTTGTATACTTTTTCAGGCTTGTATAAGTAAAACCTATATAACCATAAAATTAAACGATTAAAAAACTATTGCAGATAAAAATAAAACTATTATCTTTGCATCAGGAAAAGGAAATAAACCGAAGATAAAAGAATAATTACAAACCTAAAAAACAGATAAAACTATGAAAGATTTGAAGGGAACTAAGACTGAGAAGAACTTGTGGGAGGCTTTTGCTGGTGAGTCACAGGCACGCAACAAGTATACATATTTCGCATCGAAGGCTAAGAAGGATGGCTACGTTCAGATTGCTAAGATCTTCGAGGAGACTGCAGCAAACGAGAAGGAGCACGCCGAGATCTGGTTCAAGCTTCTCAATGGCATCGGCTCAACAGCCGAGAACCTCAAGTCTGCAGCCGAGGGCGAGAACTACGAGTGGACAGATATGTACGACCAGATGGCTAAGGATGCAAAGGAGGAGGGCTTCGACCACATCGCATTCCTCTTCGAGCAGGTAGGCAAGATCGAGAAGGAGCACGAGGAGCGCTACCGCAAGCTCTTGGCAAATGTTGAGGGTGGCCTCGTATTCTCTCGCGATGGCGATATGATCTGGCAGTGCTCAAACTGTGGTCACATCCACGTTGGCAAGCAGGCTCCTGAGGTGTGTCCCGTATGTGTTCATCCTAAGGCATATTTCCAGATTAAGGCAGAGAACTATTAATTTGTTGTGATAATAGCCCATCTACTGCCGCTAACGAAATATCTCGGCAATGGGCGGTACGCTTTAGTACAGCCCATCGCCTCGAATTTCGCCGAGCGTTGTATCTGAACTATTCTAACAACAAATAACCACTAAGGAAGGGGGCGGCAAGCATAATTCTTGCACCGCCCCCTTACTCACAACTATACGCTATGGATATTTTACCCGTACTCCTCATACCCTTTGCAGGTACTGTGCTTGGCTCGGCCTTCGTATTCCTCACGCGCGACAAGGTGAGCTCGCGGGTGCAGAATGCGCTCCTGGGCTTTGCTGCGGGCGTAATGGTAGCAGCCTCCGTATGGTCGCTCATAATGCCCGCCATAGACCTATCGGATCACCTCGGCAATCTCAATTGGATGCCACCGGCCGTAGGCATACTCCTCGGCATGCTCTTCTTGCTTGCGCTGGATAACCTTGTGCCACATATGCACCCCACGGGAGATGCCGTCGAGGGTCCTAAGTCGAAGCTCGGCAAGCGTCCCATGCTTATGCTCGCCGTTACGCTACACAACATCCCCGAAGGTATGGCCGTGGGTGCTGTTATTGCGGGGGCCATGCAGGGTAACTCGGGCATAACCATCGCTGCGGCACTTGCCCTTGCCGTTGGTATGGCCATTCAGAACATCCCCGAGGGTGCCATCATTTCGTTGCCTCTGCGCGCCGATGGTGCATCGCGCCGTAAGGCCTTTGGCTATGGTGCGCTCTCGGGCATAGTGGAGCCCATCTCGGCGGCACTGATGATACTTATGTTCGAGCATATTTCGCCCCTGTTGCCCTACCTCTTGGCATTCTCGGCTGGTGCTATGCTCTATGTCGTGGTTGAGGAGCTTATCCCCGAGACACAGCGGGGCAAGCACTCCAACATCGGTACTGTGGCCTTTGCCATTGGCTTTATCATTATGATGGTACTCGACGTGGCATTAGGGTAGCGGTAGCCCACCCAAAAAGATATGGCGTTGACTCACTATAGAGCCAACGCCATATTTGTTATAGTTAGTTGCGAGAGTTACTCCTCAACAACCTCTGCTGGAGTAACCTTGATAAGCTCAACCTTGAACTCCAAAGCCTCGTTAGGACCGATGTCTTGACCAGCACCGCGTGCGCCGTAAGCCATGTCAGAAGGAATCCACAAGGTGATCTGGCCACCCTCGCCAACAAGCTTCATACCCTCAGTCCAACCCTTGATAACGCGGTTAAGAGCGAATGAGATGCTCTCGCCACGCTCGTAGCTTGAGTCGAAGACCTTACCATCGCGAGTCTTACCCTCGTAGTTTACCTCTACAGTGTCGGTGTCGGCAGTTGCGAAGACGTCGTTACCAACGCGGTCGATGCGGTACAAGAGGCCTGACTCAGTCTTCTGTACGCCCTTCTGCTTCTCGATCTTTGACAACCACTCTGCAGATGCCTCCTTAGCCTCCTCAGCCTTCTTCTGCTGCTCCTCCTGCTGCTTCTGCATAATCTCGCGCTGGAGTGTCATGAGCTCCTGCTGAACCTCTGTAGTAGTCATAAGGAGGTATGAATCCATCAACTCCATAGCTGCAGTGTTGTCCTGAGCCTCCTCAAGCTTAGTCTTGTCGATAGCCATAGCGTTGTTGAAACCTATGCACAACCAACCAAAGTTAACATTGTCAACATCGATAAGCGATGCACCCATCTGACCACCCAAAATCTTTGTCATCTCAGACTTTGTGAACTCCTCGTTATAGAGCTCGGGAACCTCGGGCAAACCCTCAGTCATGCCGCCCTCAACCATAGTGTCGTGTGTCTGCTTAGCCTGTGCGTAGGGCAAGAAGCGAGTGTAGATGAACTGCTGGAACTTCATGCCATTCTGCATGAACTCCTCGCTCTCGCGGTCGCCATTGAGGTAGAAATCAACAATAGCATCCTTAAGCTCCTCAACATCGAAGCCCAAGTCCTCAAACTGGAAGTTTACGCTGAGACCCATGTTGGCACCAAGAGCGTATGAACGCTTGTCCATCTTCTCAACAAGCTCCTCCTTGCTCAACTCAGAAGCCTCCTTCTGAACCTTAGCAATCTCGTGCTTGATGGCCTTCAAGTTTGAACCCTCCTCCTTTGACTGGCTATTATTGCAAGCCAATGCAGTCAATGACATGGCGATAACGCCCATTGCAAAAAATAGTTTTTTCATCTTTGTGTTTTTAATTTGTTATTATGTTTTATGTTACTCTGTTTTCACACTGCTATCTAACGCTTCATCGGGCGTTAAATTGTCATCCGACTCAACAATTGTGCCCTCCTCGCTCTCTGGGTCAAGGCTGCTGAACTCGTCGCTTACTTCGCCCTCATCCTCCTTGCCGTCTACGGGGAGCTCAATCTCCTCGTCGTCAACGATGAGCGTCACGGTGAAGCGGTCCTTGCCGTGGTAGTCGACCATATCCTCGATTACCACATTGTTGATAGTGAATGCCTCGGCGGGCATGTCCTGATGCTGGAAGCCCATGTAATCCTTGATGATGCGGTTGCGGTGCTCCATGAGCTGTACCATCTGAGCCTCCACAGTATCGCCATAGAGTGTCATGGCCTTAGCCTGGGTGTTCATGATAGTTGGGTCGATGCCTCGTGCTCTGAGCAATGAGTCGGCATACTTAACAACCTCTCTGTTCGACATCTTGGTGTCGTTGATGCGCGAGAATGCCAACATATCCAAGTATCCCTTCTCGTCACCCTGTGTGTGGTTGTAGTATGCAATCTTGAGGTTGAGGTTTGCCAAACGCTGTGCAGCACGCTTGTAGTTGACACGCTGTGTGAGGCGTACGCGAACGGTGTTATCCTCCTTGAGTGCCTCAGCCATCTTGTCGAGACGTGCGTAGTGCTCCGAGTCAAGACCAGGCTCCAACAAGTCGAGGTCGATATGTCTGAAGGCATCCTGCTTGTTTCCTGCCATAAGCTCGAAGGGTGAGATAGCAATCTTGAGCATGAGACCGCCCACGGCCTTCATGATAACCTTGCCGTAAGAGAACTTGGGCGAATCGAGGTGTCCCGATACGGGGAGGTCGATGTCGATATGCTCATCCTTGTCGGTGAGTACCCACACTGCGAGGCGCAAGGGAAGTTTAATCTCTGGGTCGAGAGACTTGTCACGCTTGCCGAGCTTGAAGTTGTAGGTACCAAACTGGTTGATACCGCTGAGGCTACCGTTGCTCACGACATTCTGGCTGCGGAATGTGAGGTTACCGTCGGTAATGGGGAAGCCCGTGAAGTGCTCAACATATGGCGAGATACCCACCATGTCGACGTTGTTAAGCATCAGCATAAGGCTCTGGTTGTGGAAGTCGCTGAGCGAACCATCCCAGCGGAGCAAAACCGAACCCTGCTTGGGGAGCTGTGCGCTAAGCGTAATCTTATTGTCGCCCATAAGGTCGAGGTTGTCGCCCTTGATGGAGATATTGCTAAGCTGATACTCAAAGAGGCGGTGCATGGTGTCGTCCGAGTAGAGGAAGTCGCCACCCTTAAGCTCTGCATGGCCAATCTTGAGTACCATATCCTCCAGGGG
Source organism: Alistipes sp. (assembly GCA_045634725.1). Classification (GTDB taxonomy): domain Bacteria; phylum Bacteroidota; class Bacteroidia; order Bacteroidales; family Rikenellaceae; genus Alistipes. The sequence goes on from JAZRAT010000018.1 coordinate 6,890, forward strand.
TGCCTCCTCCTCGGTTGTGGTTACGGTAACACGCTCCTTGACATCGTAGAGGTCTTCGCCCTCAACAGTCGTAGTGCTCTCGATGGTGATGGTGGGGTCGTTGTAGAAGAGGGCGTCAAAGTTCGTAGAGCCATCCTTCGCAAGGAGAATCTCCGATGAGTAGCCGTTAGCCACGAGTGATGAGAGTATGTAACGCTCCTTGTCGATGTTGAGCTCCTCGATGCCTACTGTCAACTCGTCGGCGAGCAACACCTTGCCACCCGAAGGTGTGGTGATGCCGAAGTTCTGGGCGTAAGCCTCACCGCAGATGTTCATGGCGAAGATGTCCATCACGTTACCCTCCAACTCGAAGTCCGCATCAACAAGACCTGTGACGCTACCGATGTTGAGATAGGGTGTCCAGTATTTGTATGTCTCGGCCAAGGGGAACTCCTTGAGTGTACCCGCGAAGGTGAAGTCCCATGTCTCGTAGTTTAGCTCCAAAGCACCCTCAAGCGCTGCGCTGTCGTTGATTGTTGTTACAACGTCGATGTGCGAGAAGCGATCGTCGAGGTAGAACGATGGGGTAGTGAGGTCGAGCTCCGTAAGCTCCCAGCGCTGCTCTATCTCGTGGTCGAAGTATGCAAAGTGGCTACGCTTGATGGAGATGTCGTCGAGCGTAATCTTCCAGGGCTCGCCCTCCTCCTCTTCCTCCTCATCGGGGTATGCCTCGTCGAGGTAAGCAAGCATATCGTCGAAGTTGAACTCCTCGACGTTTTGGTCGATGCGCAAGTATGCCTCCTCGGCATTTAGGCGTGTGATGTGGACATGGTTGTCGAAAATCTCACTGAGCGCCATCTCTGCGTTTACATCGCTAAGGCGTGCAAAGTGTGTCTCGTTGTCATGCTCATAGAGGATGACATTCTTTGCCGAGAGCTCACCCTTGAAGAGCTTGAGTCTTAGCTCGTCCATCTCCACACGGCGACCTATAAGCTCGGTGTCGTGCTTCTCGAGGTACCACTCGGCAATAGGGCCAAGCCATATGATAGCGGCGGCTATGGCAAGCACCACGAGCGTGATAAGTGAGATAAGTGTCCACTTAATGACTCGCTTTACGCCACCTTTACGCTTTGGTGTGCTATCTGTTTGTGTGTTATTGCTTTGCATAGTCGTAACTATTTTTGCCACTTCATGGTAAAGTTGCGAAGTGGGCGTATAATAAATCCTGGCAAGTACTTGCAGATGGGTATAAGGAGCTTGAACCACCAGTCGGGTACTACGACGCTACGACGGCGGAACATAGCCTTTAGGCCGCGGCGAGCACAGCTCTTGGGCGACATCAGGATGCCTGTCTTCAGGCCGAAGCGCTGCAGACTCTTCGAGAGACCGTAGAGGTCTGTGGCGATGCCTGCGGGGCAGATTGCCGTAACCGAGACACCTGTACGACGCAACTCCTTATTGAATGCCTCGGTAAAGCTCTTGACATAGGCCTTCGATGCGCTGTAGAGTGCCAAACCGGGAAATGGCATCCAGATGGAGTACGATGACATGTTGAGGATGTAGCCCTTACCGCGCTTAAGCATATCCTCGCCATAGAGGCGACACATCGATGTTAGCGTGTAGTCGTGCAGGATAAGCAGACGCTCGATGCGCTCCAAGGGGGTCTTCAATATGTCGCAGTGCGAGAAGATGCCCGCGTTGTTTATAACCACGTCAAACTCGTAGCCCTCGCGCACAGTGTCGTCGTGGAGCATGCGTGCAGCCTCTGTCACTGCGAGGTCCATAACCCTACCTACGCACTTCACGGAGTGGTGCTCTGCGATGATGCGTGCCTCGGTGGTGATGGCCTCGTCGATGTCGACCATATAGAGATTGTAACCCTTGGCAGCGAGTTGCTCGGCATACTGGCGACCGATGCCCTTTGCCGAGCCTGTCACCAATGCCCACGCCTTGCCACGGGGTACTTCGCCTAAGTGCTTATTACAAAAACACATAGCCTCCTACTTAATAGAGTTAATCTCCTTCCACAAGCGCTCGGGGATGTGCTCCTTGCAGTTGTGGCAACACTGCATATCTACCGAGTACATACGCGCCATGCAGTAGTCGCGGTGGTCGCAGCCGCTGCGTGTAGCCATGTCACCCTCCTTGAGCTTATTCACAAAGGCGGGGTCGTTGACCAGGGCGCGTGCCATCTGCACAAGCTCGAAGCCTTCGTCCAATACCTTCTCGATACCCTCACGCGATACAAGGCCACCAACATATACCAATGGACCCTTCAATGCCTCGCGGAACTTCTTGGCATTCTCCAAGAAGTAGCACTCCTGGAAGTCATACTGCTTGATGAGCCACTGACCGAAGAGTGATACGACGATTTTCTGCAACCACTCGTTCCAACCCATGTAGTAACCCATGGTCTTTGTGGGGATACGGCCACGCATAACAGCCATGGGGGCCTTAGATACGAAGCCCGATGAGAGCACGATGCCGTCGACACCGAATGTCTCAATCTGCTTTGCAATCTCGATAGACTCGGGCACCTGAATGCCACGCTTGAAGCCATCCTCCATGTTGTGCTTAACCAAGACACCCATGCCACGCTTGCGTGCTGCCTCCATCACCTCCTCCAAGCACATGTTCATGAAGCGCATGCGGTTCTGCAACGAACCACCATACTCGTCATGACGATGGTTGGTGTAGGGCGAGAGGAACTGCGAGATGAGGTATCCGTGACCTGCGTGCACCTCCACAGAGTCGAAGCCCGCGTTGTAGGCAGTCTCCACGGCTGTGCCGAAGTCCTTGGCGAACTGTCGAATCTCGGCGTGCGACATACGGCGGTGGAAGGTGGGCGAGTATAGGTTGAAACCGTTTGATGCTGATACGGGGAAGCTACCTGCTGTTGACCAGTGTGTCATGTTACCGCAGTGACCAAGCTGAATGCCCACTGCAGCACCCTCGTTGTGTACGGCGTCGGTAAGGTCGCGGAGCGCGGGTACAATCTCGTCGCGTAGCCATAACTGCTTGTTGAACGAGATACCGCTGCGGTTGATTGATGCGTAGGCAACGGTAGTCATGCCGACACCGCCACGCGCTACGCTTACGTGGTAGTCCTTGAGCTGCTGGGTGGGGGCAAAATCCTTGCCCATTGACTCAAATGCTGCGGAGCGGATAACGCGGTTGCGGAGCGTTACGCTACCAAGTTTGTAAGGAGTGAACAACTTAGACTCCTCGAGTCTCTTCTTGTTTTCCATGGTGTAATATTTTTGTTTGTGTCTAATTCATTAGTAGATGAAGGGGATGATGCGCTTACGCTTGAGCGATGTGAACTCCTCGCCAAACTCCTTCTCGTAGCGCTTGTAGAGCGATGCCGAGCGAGGTCCGAGGTTAGCAAATGTCCATAGCGCAAAGACAACACCTGCCCATGACCATGATGCGATGGCAAAGCCTACCCACTCCATGAACTCGCCGAAGTAGTTTGCCGACGATACATACTTGAACATACCACCCTTGGGTATGTAGTGGTTGGTGTCGCCAGGCTTGCGAAGGTTGCGAATAACGTAGTCCGAGTGGAGGTTGGTGATAAATCCGAAGAGGAAAATCATGGCGCCGAAATAGAAGTATGGCTGCGACATCCAACCCTCGTAGTTGCCGTAGTAGAATATCCAGCAACCCTGCATCACGGCGTTAAGCGTGTTAAATATCATGCCCATAAGCATGATGCCCACGGGCATCTTCGAGTTGCCTCGGATGAGCAAGGGGAAGATGAACGAGCGCTGGAAGTAGTGCAACTGGAATATCGCAAATAGTGCGAGGGGTGCCGCCTCGAACTTCACGGGAGACATCCACCATAGTATCGCCATGGCGATGAATACGGGGCACTCCATAAGCACCCATGCCACCTTGTTGGGTACGGGGAATCCGAACTTGGGGTTGAAGAGGTAGCCATATCCCGCCTCGACGAAGTAGAGGGCGATGAATACGAATACGGCGATTATTGCCATTACGATAAGAAATGTATCGTAGTAGTTCTCGAATGAGTTGATGAAATCTAAAATCATGTGTTCTAAGTTTGGTTAAATCCTTACGCGTAGGGGCACGCTCGCGCCCGCGCATACATATCTATATACAATTTCGCGCAAAGATAGCAAAAAAAATCGTAATTGGTATATTTCGAATTATTTTAGAGTGCATAGAGATTAAAGCTTTAGTCCTTTTGACGCTTTCATCAAGAAATGCCATCCACCCCAAAGGATATAAATTTCTTGTGAGAAGGGGTTAGGCTTGGCCTCGAGGTGAAAAAAAGCATCCTCGCTTGCCCCCCCAAAAAAAAATCTTGTCAGAGTGGTGCTAATTTGTCACCGATAAAGAAATTGGGCTGGATGGGTAGTACTTATCGTACGTCCCATTCAGCCCAATGATTGAGGTGGCGAAGTAGCGCCACTATCACAAGATTTTAGAAGATGTTTTTGCGAATAATAGTCTGCTCACGGTCCGGACCTACTGACACTACGGCAACCTCCGTGCGAGTCAACTCCTCGAGCTTTGCGATGTATGCCTTGGCATTTGCGGGCAACTCATCGTACGACTTGATGCCTGTGATATCCTCGCTCCAGCCGTCCATCTCAATGTACTCCGCCTCTACGCGCTCGAGGTCTGCGATTGTCGAAGGAACATAGTCGATAGCCTTGCCATCGAGCTTGTAGCCTGTGCAGATGCGAATCTTCTCCAATCCTGACAATACGTCGAAGAGCATGAGCGAGAGGTAGTTAACACCGCTTATGCGACGTACATGGTTGAGGATTACAGTGTCCAACCAACCCACACGACGAGGACGACCTGTTACGGTGCCATACTCGTGACCACGCTCGCGGATGTAGTCTGCGCGCTCGTCGAAGAGCTCAGTGGGGAATGGACCCTCACCTACGCGTGTTGTGTATGCCTTAGCCACGCCCATGACGTTGTTGATGTAGCGGGGGGCGAGACCAGTGTTTACGGGTACGCTTGCCGCTGTGGGGCTTGATGATGTCACGAAGGGGTATGTGCCGTGGTCGATGCAGAGCATAACACCCTGAGCACCCTCGAACAATACCTTCTTGCCCTCCTCTACGAGCTTGTTGAGGAGAACAGATGTGTCGCAAATCATATGGCGGAACTTCTCGCCATATGCTAGGTACTGGTTGTAGATGGTGTCGAAGTCGCAGGGCTCCATGCCGAGTGCCTGAAGTTCGATGTTCTTCTGTGCGAGAGCATCCTTGAGACGCTCTGCGAAGTACTCCTTGTTCAGAAGGTCACCCATACGGATGCCTACACGGCTGTACTTATCGGTGTATGCAGGGCCGATACCCTTCTTTGTTGTGCCAATCTGGCGGCCACCCTTGAGTGCCTCGTATGCGCCATCAAGCATTGCGTGATAGGGCATTACGCAGGCTGCGCGGTCTGAGATGAAGAGTTTGTAGTCGGTGATGCCTGACTTGTGCAAGCGGTCGAGCTCCTCCTCCAACGATGCGGGGTTGATGACCATGCCGTTAGCCATTACGTTTATGATGTGGGGGTTGAAGACTCCCGAGGGTATAGACTGCAATGCGAACTTCTTGCCGTCGAAGACGATGGTGTGACCTGCGTTGTTACCGCCCTGGTGGCGTACTACAACATCGGCATCGCCTGCATAGAAATCGGTGATTTTACCCTTTCCCTCGTCGCCCCACTGGGCGCCTACAACTACCAAAGTATTGCTCATAGTTTTAATTTTTTGTAGCCATTTATGTCGCCCACAATATCGGGGGTATCCCGTGGGCATAATTTTACGCCTACAAAAGTAGTAAAATTTATTTAACTTACACCATACAAACTGCTTAAAGTTATCAACAGGTTGTGATATTTTTGGCTTTGGTGGTAAAATGGTGGCGGAAATGGCGGGGAACTCGTTGTGAATTCGCAGCATATTCCCAATTTCTTGTCAGAAGGGGTTAGGCTTGGCCTCGACATGAAAATAGCCCGGATGGGACATACTTTGCGTATTTCCCATTCGGGCTATTAATTGAGAGGTCGAGAATGACCCCTTATCACAAGAAATTCAAAATTACTTGATACGCTCGTAGTACTCACGAGTACGAGTATCAACGCGAATCTTGTCACCAGTGTTGATGAACAAAGGCACCTTAACAGTAGCACCAGTGTTTACGGTAGCGGGCTTGAGTGAGTTTGTTGAAGCGGTATCGCCACGAACACCGGGCTCAGTGTAAGTAACCTCCATGTCTACGATAGGGGGCAACTCAGCTGAGAGAACGGTCTCCTTCTCAGTGTGGAACATAACCTCAACGATCTGGCCGTCAGCCATGAGGTCAGCGTTGTTGATGAGCTTCTTGTCGATGTTGATCTCCTCAAAAGTCTCAGTGTGCATGAAGTGTGCACCGAGGTCATCCTCATATGTGAACTGGTAGGGACGACGCTCTACGCGTACCTGCTCGATCTTCTGTGATACTGAAGAGAAAGTCTTGTCGAGAACGTTACCATTCTCGAGGTTCTTGAGCTTTGAACGCACGAATGCGGGACCCTTACCGGGCTTGCAGTGCTGGAAGTCAACAACGATGAATGTCTTACCCTCCATCTCAACGCACATGCCAATCTTAATGTCAGATGCTGTAATAGTC
>JAZRAT010000019.1:0-5028 GCA_045634725.1 Alistipes sp.
ACCATTACGAGGTAGTCGTCGTTGATGTTATAGACGTCGCGTACCTTACCTACATAGTGACCCTTCTGGCCCTCGAACTGAAAATCGTTCTTTACAATAGCGTTCATATTTTGAAGTGTATTTAGTTTCTAACTCACAAAGATAGCATTTTTAAACTAAAAATGCAAATCGCGGCGTGGAGTTGGCATTATATATGCTCATTTGGCTGAAAACACAGCATCTATGAAACAGATTTATACTATTCTTATGGCAGTTATTCTCTTGTCGGCCGAGGCGTGTAATGCGCAGAGTATCAACACAACAACCGTGGAAAATCTCGACCTGAAACGATATATGGGACGCTGGTATGAGTTGGCACGCTATGACCATCGCTTCGAGCGCGATATGGAGCGCTGCGAGGCATTCTACACCATCGAGCCCAATGGCAAGATTGCGGTGCGTAATAGCGGCGTGGACTCAAAGACGGGCCTCCTGCGCATAACCGATGGTAAGGCGAAGTTGGGCAAGCACCCTGGGCAGCTGCGCGTGTCGTTCTTCCTCTTCTTCTACTCTGACTATAATGTGCTGGCGCTCGGCGACGATTACGACTGGGCACTTGTGGGCAGCAAGTCGCCAAAGTATCTGTGGATACTCTCGCGCACGCCAAGCCTCCCAGAATCAACCATTGAGCATATCCTTGCCATAGCCCGCGAACGTGGCTACGACACCGATAAACTTATCTGGGTGCACCAGTAGGTTAGTAGGAATTAGTGTGGCGCATATCTGCCGCCTGCAATATCTTGTTGCGTAGTAGGCGTGGATAGTCGGGGTGGTCGCTTAGGAAGCGCTCCACCTCGGCTTTTGCCTTGTCGCTGGTGTGACCTCCGAGGAGCGCTCCCGCCCAGTTGCGTGGGAAGAAGATGTCGCCCGTGCGCTGCACCTCCTGCATCTCCTCCAGGCCGCGATAGATATACTTCAGCGCCTCCTCCTGACGTAGGTGGTGGTTGAGATAGCCAAGGAGCGTTGCAGTCCAAGGCTCTATGCGGCGGTTTGCGGGCTCCATGAGTGACTCAAAGAGAGCATCGCGCACCTCCACATCGGGATGTGTGCCGCGCATGATATACTCGAACTGATTGCGCCTGTCGGCATTGCTAATACGCTCAAGTTGAGCGGTGTATATCTCGTTGTATCGCTCGGGGTAGCGCACAGCAAGCTCGTAGGCGAGGGTCATATAGTCGCTCTCGTTGAGCATCTTATCGCTCTCCGCGCTCCACATATCGTACATCTTTGCACATACCTCCTCCGAGCGCATGACATGGGCAAGTGTCATCTTCAAGCGGCGGCTGAGGGCGGGGTTGTCACAAGTCGTCGCTATCTCCCAGATGCGCGCCTCATCTTCGGCCGTGCCCACCTCGAGCATAGGCTTTGTGAGGTAGCCGTTGAGCGTAGAGGCTATGAGATAGTTTTTCTCGCGGGGGATGTAGTCGATAAGGAAGTCGAGCCATGCGTACACACTGCACTCTGTCTCAATATTACGCCACTCGTATACCTCGTTGAGCATCGTCACCATCGACTGGCGCATAAGGTCATCCTCCACCTCGCCAAAATTGTTCATCATCAACTCGATAGTCTCAAGCTGTAAACCAAAGAGTCCGTAGCCTCGGCCATCGCAGTTGGGGATGACAATCTTGGCATTGTGTGGGAAGGTGTAGCCCTTGTTACCGGGCTTTATCTCCACCTCGACAATCTCCGTCTTGCCGTTCTTATACTCCACATAGCAGTTGAAGCGCTGTGCCCACTGTGGGTATTGGTCATATATGGTGTATCGCCCCTTTCCATATACTAAATCTATAAATGGCATACGCGCCTTCTCGACCCACGCCTCGCTGAAGGTGGTGATATCCTCCTTGCTATGCTTGTCGAGAATCGCTACAAGGTCGTTCCATGTGGCATTGCCGTAGGCGTAGGTGCGCAGGTACTCCTGAATGCCCGCACGGAAGGCCTCCTCGCCCATAAGCTCCACAATCTTATCCATAACGATGGGGGCTTTGTTGTAGATTGTCTGGCCGTAGATAAGTCCCGCATTGTTCAGGTTATCAAGCTCTTGGCGGATGGATGTATTGCCCGCGGTGCGGTCCTCGTTGTATGCCGCGTGGGTGTATGTCTTGAGGCGGTTTAGGCGATGGTTAACCTCGGGGAAGAGGGGCTCGGTCATGCGCGCCGCGAAGTAGTTGGCGAAAATCTCCTTTGTCCACACATCGTTGAACCACTCCATCGTCACATAGTCGCCAAACCACATGTGAGCGGTCTCGTGGGCGATAAGTTGTATGCGGCGCAACTCCTCATCGAGCGTGGGGTTCTCGCCGAGGAACATCTGGCTGTCGTTGTAGAGCGTAGCCCCCGTGTGCTCCATGCCGCCATACTGGAAGCCTGGGAGCATGATAAGGTCATACTTGGCAAAGGGGTAGTCGATGCCTGTGTACTCCTCCAGCCACTCGAGCGATGCCGCCACCTGATCGAAGATGGTGTCGAGCTGCGCAAGGCGCTTGGGGTCGGTCTCACGGTAGTATGCCGTGAATCGGTGGTTGCCATCGTCGTAGGTGCGACTATCAAACTTACCCGCCACGAACGAGAAGAGGTAGGTGCTCAAAGGCTCTGTGGGCTCGAAGCTCACAACCTTCATATCCTCGGCAAGTGGCTCATCGAAATAGTAATCACTCCACTCCTTCACATAGTCCAACTCGCGAGTTGCGGTATTCGAAATAGCGACCCAATCCTCTGGTATTGCGAGATGTAGCTCGTATGTCGCTTTCATATCGGGCTGGTCAAAGCAGGGGAAGAGGGTGCGGGCACGATCGGGAACGAGCAGCGTGTAGAGGAAGTCAGGTTTGCGGTTAAGCGACTGGTTGTCAACGGAGAATATGATGTCTATGCTGTTTCTACCCGCGCGAGTCTCGCTTGCTGGCACAACGATATGCTCGTTAGCAAGTGTACACTCCTTGTGTATGCTCTCCCCACTATCCGGCATAGTCACATCGCGCACAAGGTCGGTATTGCGAAAATCTATGATAACCTCCTGGGGTGCATCGAGGTTGAAGCGTAGCCACGCCACGCCCCTATCCTCCACAAGGTCGAAATAGAGTTCATACCTCACATCCTTAATCGTAGTCTTACGCCACTCGGCAAGCTCGCGGCTTACGCCCGCATCGTAGCGGTGGTCCTGGGCGCTAACCGTAGTGAGCGAAAATAGTGCTACAAGCGAAAATAGTATAAGTGTTTGAAGTCTTCTCATAGTCGTAATAGTTTTCTGAATAACTGCATCCACAAAGATACGAATATTCGGCGAATAATTTATATATTTGTGGTTGAAAAGATTTTATACTGCGCAACTATGACACGCATTATCGCTGCATTCGACTCATTCAAGGGCTCACTCACCTCACGCGAGGCGGGCGAGGCATTTCGTCGTGGCTTTATGGTAGAGCACCCCGATGCCGAGATTGAGGTATTGGCTATCGCCGATGGTGGCGAGGGCATGGCCGAGGCCATCTCGGAGGGCGTGGGTGGCGAGATGGTGTCAAGGGTTGTAAGCGACCCACTTGGCCGCAGGATTGAGGCGCGCTATGCACTGATTAATGGTGGCGACACGGCAGTTATTGCCATGTCCTCGGCGAGTGGTCTTACGCTTCTGAAGCCCGAAGAGCGCAACCCGCTTATCGCCTTGACATTCGGCACTGGCGAACTCATTGTGGACGCCCTGAAACGCGGTTGTAGCAATATTATCATGGGTCTTGGAGGTAGCGCCACGAACGATTGTGGCGTAGGCATGTTGCGTGCTCTCGGCTACCGCTTCTACGATGCCGCGGGCGTGGAACTATGCGATACGATATCTATCTTGGAGCGTGTGGCGAGCATATCGACCGCAGAGCGCCATCCTCTATTGATGGGCGTGAAGTTCACTGCGGCGGTGGATGTGGATAATCCGCTATATGGCGCGCAGGGTGCGGCGCATATCTTCGCACCACAGAAGGGGGCATCGCCCGAGATGGTTGCGCGCCTCGATAAGGCATTGCGCCACTATGCCGAGGTTGTAGATGCCGCTGCTGCCGATGTTGCGGGAGCGGGTGCTGCGGGAGGCATGGGCTATGCGCTATACGCGATGCTTGGCGCTCGCATGCGTCCAGGAATTGATATTGTCCTCTCGTTGCTCGACTTTGAGCGTAGGGCGGAGGGTGCTTCGTTGGTTGTTACGGGCGAAGGCTCGATAGATACGCAGACGCTACACGGCAAGGCACCCGCGGGAGTGTTGGCTGCAGCACGCCGCCTCGGCATCCCCGTTGTGGCACTTGGCGGTAGGGTAGAGTGTGAGAGCGAACTTCTTGCAGGAGGCTTCCATGCTGTGTGTGCCATCACGCCCCATGACCAGCCCACTGATGTTGCCATGCAGCGCGAAACCGCGATGGCGAATATGGAGCGTGCTGCCCGTGAGCTCGCCCACGAGATTATTTTGCAGTAATAGGAGGGTAGTCTTTAGGTAAAGCTACCACTCGCCATCCTCATCGAAGTTCGGGTGCTCGAAGCCATCGGTGTCGCAGTTGCCCGTCGACACATCCTCCCAATCGACCCAGTTGCCACTTCCGCGATTGCGGAATCTGTCGGTGTCAAAAACGTTACGATCCCAATCCTCGCCGTGGTCCGAATCGTGCTTATCCTCGCCTAACAAAAAATCAAAGAATCCCATACTCGATAAGTTTTCAAATTTCTGTAGCTGGGACAAAGGTATAAGATGTATTTGACAACTTTCGTCAAATTTATATTTTATTAGAAAAAAATAGCCCACAGCTGTGCCCTTGATGGTGGCAGTGGGTGCATGCTGTCATTAGTGCGATTGGCTTGGAGCTAAAACAAAAAAGAGAAGAACTTTCGTTCTTCTCTTTCAGTACCCCCTCAGGGCGTGGCATAAACCCGCGCTGAGTGGCATAGAAAGTGGATTTTTCACATATGGTTTGGGATAGGTTTCGATTTTTTGTCTAAATCGTGTCTAACTTC
>JAZRAT010000020.1:0-17392 GCA_045634725.1 Alistipes sp.
CCCCGCACAGGACTACGAGCAGTTGTATAAGGATGGTGCTGCGGCTATCTTCGGCCCTGGTACTCCCGTTGCTACTGCAGCTATCAAGATGCTCGAGATTCTCGGCTAATTGATTACCTAGGGGTATTATACCTTATTAGAAAAGGGGCTGTCCGTTTTATTGTAGGACAGCTCCTTTTTAATGTTGTTTAGGGAGCGCGTTCACTAAGTATTTCTACCTAATTTGCAGTTGATAATGGTTGTTTTTACCACTTCGGCGAGACGTGGTATGAAAAAAATACTACCTTTGTCATCCGATAATAATGAGGTGTGGCGCCGGACGAATGATGGTCGGTGCATGAGATAACAGAGAAGAACGTTTAACTAAACAACAATGATAAAATGGTAGATATTTTTGATCGCTTATCGCAGAATGCTGGTGGCCCTATTGGCCAGTATATGTCGGCTGTGCACGGCTATTTCGCATTCCCCAAGCTTGAGGGTGAGCTCGGTCCTCACATGATGTTCCGTGGCAAGCCCGTACTCAACTGGAGCCTTAACAACTACCTCGGCTTGGCAAACCATCCCGAGGTGCGCGAGGCAGATGCCCAGGGCGGTAAGGATTATGGTATGGCATACCCCATGGGTGCGCGTATGATGTCTGGACAGACAAAGTATCACGAGCAGCTCGAGCGCGAGCTCGCGGAGTTCGTAGGCAAGGAGGATGCCTTCCTTCTCAACTACGGCTACCAGGGTATGATCTCTATCATCGACTGCTTGCTCACACCACGCGATGTTGTGGTCTACGACAAGGAGTGTCACGCTTGCATCATCGATGGCTTGCGCATGCACCCAGGTAAGCGCTTCGTATATGCTCACAACGACGAGGCATCGTTGCGCCTGCAACTCAAGCACGCTACGGAGCTTGCTGAACAGCAGAATGGCGGTGTGCTCGTAATCACCGAGGGTGTATTCGGCATGAAGGGTGACCTCGGCTTCTTGGACGTAATCGTAAAGTGCAAGAAGGATTTCAGCTTCCGCCTCTTGGTTGACGATGCTCACGGCTTCGGTACTATGGGTACTCACGGTAAGGGTACTGGCGACCACTTCGGCGTGCAGGACCAGATTGATGTCTTGTTCAACACCTTCGCAAAGTCTATGGCGGGCATCGGTGCCTTCGTATGTGGCCCTCGCTGGTTGATAAACCTCTTCCGCTACAACATGCGCTCGCAGCTCTACGCTAAGTCGTTGCCCATGCCTATGGTTATCGGTGCGTTGAAGCGTCTCGACCTCATCCGCAAGCACCCCGAATATCAGGAGAAGCTCTGGGAGATTACCCGCGCATTGCAGAAGGGTCTAACCGAGAATGGCTTTGACATCGGCGTGACACAGTCGCCCGTGACACCTATATATATGAAGGGTGGCAACGAGGAGGGTACAAACCTCATCGTGGACCTTCGCGAGAACTACGGTTTGTTCTGCTCTATCGTGGTATATCCCGTAATCCCCAAGGGCGAGATTATCCTCCGCGTCATCCCCACTGCGGCACACACAATGGAGGATGTGGAGTACACCGTAAACACCTTCAAGGCTGTACGTGCCAAGTTTGAGGCGGGCGAGTATATCAAGCCCATCCCACAGATGGCCGACCCCGACTTCAAGGTGCGATAGAGGCACTATCGCCCAGGATGCATGGCTTATATAAAAGAAAAGGTGGCGCACTCAAATGCACCACCTTTTCTATTTTTATGCCTCGGCAGCAATGCCGTAGCGGTTATCCTCTTTGCTACCCTTGCATGCAAGAAGATAGATGAGGTAGAAGTTTGCTAATGGTATGATACTCAGCAGTATCCACCATCCGCTCTTGTCCACATCATGCAGACGGCGTACCGTAGCGCTAATGGTGGGGATGACAAGCACGGGTAGCATCAGCCAGCCAACGACGATGAAGGCGGTGGCGATAAGCACAAAGAGCCACCACATCCAATACTCCACTCTGTTGGCGCGACCACGACCCGAGGCATACTTCTTAAAGCAGGCCTTTACAGCCTCCTTAAAGGTCGCTACGGGGCGCGAGCCATCCTTGAGCGTTACGCGCAACTCGCAGCCACAACGTGAGCAGAGGCATGACGCACCATTAGATGGTGCGCCACACTCCTGACAGTAGTATATGCCACCGCCACAGGGGCTGCCACAATTTGGGCACTCCGTAGCGTTAGAGGGCATTGCGTAGCCACAACTTCTGCAAAACATGCGTCAGTTCTATTATAGACGTGCCTTGATTGCCTTAGACTCTGCCTCGTAGCCTGGCTTGTCGAGCAAAGCAAACATATTCTTCTTGTATGCCTCAACACCTGGCTGGTCGAAGGGGTTAACGCCGAGCATATAACCGCTGATGCCACAACCCTTCTCGAAGAAGTAGAGCAACTGGCCGATGGTGCGCTCGTCGATGCGCTCAATCTCGATTGTGAGGTTGGGCACGCCACCGTCGATGTGTGCGATGCGTACGCCAAGCTCTGCCATCTTGTTAATCTCTGACAAGCGCTTGCCTGTGAGGAAGTTAAGACCGTCGAGGTTAGCCTCGTCGCTCTCCACCTTTACCTCATACTTCGAGTTCTTAACCGAGATGATTGTCTCGAAGAGTGTGCGCTCGCCCTCCTGAATGTACTGACCCATAGAGTGCAAATCGGCAGTGAGTGTCACGCTTGCGGGGAAGATACCCTTGTTCTCCTTGCCCTCGCTCTCGCCATAGAGCTGCTTCCACCACTCGGCGATGTACTGCAACTTAGGCTCGTACGAACCCAAAATCTCAATCTTCTTACCCGCCTTGTAGAGCTCGTTACGCACGATAGCGTACTGTGCTGCGGGGTTCTCCTCGATAGGCATGTTCTGTGCTGTGAGGCGCTCCATGTCGCGTGCACCCTCAACAAAGGCGTCTACATCCACGCCCGCAACAGCCAATGGAAGAAGGCCTACGGGTGAGAGTACCGAGTAGCGACCACCCACGTTGTCCTCGATGACGAATGTGGGGTAGCCCTCCTGTGTTGCAAGGGTCTTGAGTGCACCACGCGCCTTGTCTGTAATAGCCACGATGCGCTCTGCAGCCTCTGCCTTGCCGTAGCGCTTCTCGATCTCTGCCTTAACGAGGCGGAAGGCGATAGCGGGCTCGGTAGTAGTACCCGATTTAGAGATTACGATAGCCGCGATAGAGTAGTCCTTAACGGCATCCATAAGCTCGTAGGTGTAGTCCTCCGAGATGTTCTCACCAGCAAATACAACGGTGGGGTTGTCGTGCTTCTTCTTCAACGACTCGAAAGAGTTAGACATAGCCTCCAAAACGGCCTTGGCACCGAGGTATGAACCACCGATACCTATACATATAACTACCTCTGCGCGCTCGCGAAGCTTCGCAGCCACAGCCTTAATCTCGCGGAGGTGCTCATCGCTGATTGAAGAGGGGAGGTTAACCCAGCCGAGGAAGTCGTTGCCGGCACCCTCGCCAGTGTGCAAAAGATCGTTGGCACGCTTTGCTGCGGCCTGCATATCGTTGGTAATGGTTACGCCTGAATGCTTGGCGTCAAAGTTAATCAGTTTCATAGTCGTAAAGTATTGAGTTTATTAATATTACTTATCGTAAAATCTGTGTAAGTGACTGCATCGCATCGCGTGCCGAAGCACCCTCGTAGAGCACCTCCCACACCTTGTCGGCAATGGGCATATCGATGTTGCGACGCATAGAGCTCTGGCGTATGCAATCTGCGGCGTAGTAGCCCTCCGCAATCATCGTCATCTCGTTGAGTGCGCTCTTCACGGAGCAACCCTTACCAAGGAGTGTGCCGAGGCGGCGGTTGCGACTGAGGGGCGAGTAGCAGGTAACCAAGAGGTCGCCCATGTATGCTGCGGCGTTGATGTCGCGATTCTCGAGTGGCACGGCCTCGTCAATGAAACGCTTCATCTCTGCCGAGCAGCCCGCAATAAGCACGGCGAGGAAGTTGTCGCCATAGCGCAAACCTACTGCCATACCCACGGCTAAAGCGTAGATATTCTTCATGATAGCGGCTGCCTCAACGCCCAATACATCGTTCGAGATTGAACAGCGGAAAAAGTCGTTGGCAAGCACATCGCGCACCCTCTCGGCGGTCTCCTTCGACTCGCTCGCCACAGTGAGGTACGAGAGCTGACACTGACCCACCTCCTCGGCATGCGAGGGGCCTGTTACTACTGCGAGATTCTCCATGGGGACATCGAAGTAGCGGTTCATGTGCTCTACGATGGTGAGGTAGTCGCCGGGGATGATGCCCTTGACGGCCGAAACCACAATCTTGTCGGCGAGGCTCTCGGTCAGAGGCTCGAGGAATCGCTTGAAGAATGCCGAAGGCATTGCAAGGATTACTATGTCGGCATCGCGCACGACGGCGTTGATGTCTTCAGAAGGGGTAATAAACTCCTGGTCGATATAGCACCAGGGGAGGTATTTAGGGTTGCGACTGCGCATCTTGAGCGACTCACGAATCTCGTCGTTAAGCACGAGCCAATCCACATGGTGGTGGTTAACGGTGAGCGTCTTTACGATGGCTGTTGCCCAGCTGCCGTAGCCGAGTACGGCACAACGGGGTTTAGTATTTGTGTCCATATTCAAAAAATTATAGACAAATATACGAAAAAAAAGTTAAAACTCTTGCAAATTCTCCATTTCTTTTTCCTATCTTTGCAAGTGAGTTAGGGGTGCTTATTCTATGAATAAGCGTAACCTGCTCTTAGATAAATTGTTACGACATGCGGCGACGGTGCTGAGTGTCGAAACTTTTTGTCTAAAGGCCTCATCTTGACGGGTTCTTCTCGGCAGATGGGGCAATGTCCGTTAAGCAAAATAATAAAACGATCAGATAATGGGACTTTTTTCACTTACACAAGAGTTAGCTATTGACCTCGGTACGGCCAATACACTCATCATGCACAATGGCAAGGTCGTCGTTGACGAGCCCTCTATTGTTGCACTCAGCATGAAGACAGGTAACCTTATGGCTATCGGTAGCAAGGCACGCCTCATGGATGGTAAGACGCACTCCGATATCCGCACCATCCGTCCCTTGCGCGATGGCGTTATCGCTGACTTCGAGGCTACGGAGCTTATGTTGCGCGGCCTCATCAAGAAGGTACACGGAACACGTGGTATGTTCGCACCCTCGCTCCGTATGATGATTTGCATTCCTTCGGGCTCTACGAACGTCGAGATTCGTGCGGTGCGCGATTCGGCACAGCATGCAGGTGGTCGCGAGATCTACCTCATCTTCGAGCCTATGGCGGCAGCGCTTGGTGCAGGTCTCGATGTAGAGGCTCCAGAGGGTAACCTCATCATCGACATCGGTGGTGGTACCTCGGAGATTGCTTGTATCTCGTTGGGCGGTATCGTATGCTCAAAGAGTATCAACGTTGCGGGTGATGTCTTCACCAACGACATTCAAAACTATGTTCGTCAGCAGTATGAGATTCGCATTGGTGAGCGTACTGCCGAGAACATCAAGTGCGCTATCGGTGCTGCTGTTCCCGAGTTGGAGAACGAGCCCGAGGACTTCGTATTCACAGGTTCGAACATGCGTACCAATATGCCCCACGAGGTTAAGTTGAACTACAGCGAGATTGCTTACGCCTTGGATAAGTCGCTCGTGAAGCTCGACAATGCGCTAATGGAGGTGTTGGAGTCTATGCCACCTGAGCTCTACTCTGATGTTGTGAAGAATGGTATCTACCTCGCAGGTGGTGGTGCTCTTATCAAGGGTCTCGACGAGCGTTTGTCGAAGAAGTCGGGTCTCCCCGTACACATCGCCGATGATCCACTTCGCGCTATTGCTCGCGGTACTTGCATCGCGTTGAAGAACATTGGCAACTTCTCATTCCTCCTTGGTGGCGAGAAGTAGTAAGAAAGAGAATCGAAATGTGATAATGGGACAGCCGAGTGCTGTCGCAACAACTTCAAAAGAGAGGCTGTCGGCATGCGTGTTTGGCAGCCTCTTTCAAACGAGATTATGCATCGACTTATAGAGTTCATAAAGCGCATATACATCGTGCTTCTCTTCCTCCTTATCGAGGGCGTCGCACTGTGGACATATGCTACGGCAACGCCCTATACCGAGTCAAAGATATTGGCTCGCACAACAGCCATGGGTAGTGCTGTGAGTGGTACGATGAACGATGTGCGCAACTTCTTTGCGTTGCCCGACCAGAATAGTGCACTTACCAAGCGTGTGGCACAGCTCGAGGCGGAGGTTGAACGCCAGGAACAACTTATAGCGGAACTTATGCCTACAGAGGGTGAGATGCCCTTTGTCGACGACATCGACACGAAGTTTAGCTACCATCCCGCAAATGTGGTCTCGATGACGACAAATCGCAATCGCAACTACATCGTCGTGGACAGAGGCACGAAGGATGGCATCCGCGAGAATATGGGTGTCATAACGCCCAACAAGGAGCTTGTCGGTACGGTTGTGTCGTGCTCGGAGAGCTACTCGGTTGTCATGCCACTTCTGAATACGCTCTTCAAGATTGGAGGCACGTTGGTTGACAACGACTATGTCTGCTCGATATACTGGGAGGGTACGTCGCGCTATAAGGTTACGGGTGTGGAGCTCTCGCGATATGCCGAGCCTAAGAAGGGTATGGTTGTTAATGCGAAGTCGGAGCGTGTGCCCTCGGATGTGGTCATCGGTACGATTGAGAGCTACGAGATGAACATCTCGAAGACGGCATATAGCGTCGATGTTGTCATTGCTGCCGATATGCAACGCCTGGACAACCTGCTAATCGTTGAGAACCGCGACCAGACGGAGCTGGAGCAACTCGTTGAGAGTGTTGAAAATTAGTTCATCGCCTAAACGCTTTTGTAAATGTTTAAGAATCTATCGTATCTATGGATGGCGTTGGCTATCATGCTCGTGCAGATATTCCTGCTCGACGAGCTCTCGATAGCTATGTGGTTGCGCCCAATGATATTTCCCTTGGTTGTGATACTCCTACAGATGGAGTGGCGTACGATATGGGTGCTACTCATCAGTGCGCTTGTGGGCGTGGTCATGGACTTGGCGCTTGGTGGCGCGGGTCTCTACACCGCAACGCTTCTGCCCTTGGCGATGATACGTCGCTGGATGCTCTACCTCACCACACGCCGAAGTGTTGAACATAGCGACCAGACATCGGTGCTCTCGCGCCTTAGCCGTGGTCAGCTTTTGGGATATACGGTGACGATGCTTGCCATACACCACACGCTCTTCTTCGCTATGGAGAGCCTGTCGCTGGCACATCCCCTGCAACTCATCGCAACAATCATCTTCAGCACGCTCCTCTCGACAGTCGTGGTGTGGCCTATACTTAGAATATTCTCACTTAAAATCGTGACAAAGTAATGAGAGACAACAGCAGATTATACTACAACCTTCTTCGTCTTGTTGTGGTAGGTGTTGGCGTTGTGTTGCTTGCACGTCTTATGTGGATGCAGTTCAACTCGGAGGAGTACAAGGAGAAGGCGCGTACTAATAGCATCGAGAGTGTTGTGGAGTTCCCGATGCGTGGCGAGGTGCTCGACCGCAATGGCGAGTATATCGTCAAGAGTCGCTCGTGCTATGATGTGATGATGGTGTATAAGGACCTTCCAGATGAGGGCTTCGATACTGCACGCCTCATCTCGCTTTTGGACATCACACCCGAGAAATTTGAGAAACATCTTCGCACGGCGCGTCGTAGCCCCCGTGCCTCGATTCTTGTGGCGGGCTACCTGTCGCAGGATAATAAGTTGAGCCTCGATGAGATGAACATCCCGGGCATCACCACACGCTACCGCACTGCGCGCGAGTATCCCCGCAAGGTGGGTGGTAACCTCTTGGGCTATGTCAGCGAGGTTAATGGCGAGCAGGTCAAGACGCTCTCGGACTATGTCGCAGGAGAGTATATCGGCACGAATGGTCTGGAGTCGGCATACGAGGATTTGTTGCGTGGCAAGAAGGGTATAAAGTACTACACCATCGATGCGCACCGTGCTATCATCGGCCCCTATAACGAGGGTAAGGATGATGTCCAGCCAGAGAGTGGTATTCAGCTCGTGTCGACTATCGACGTGCGCCTTCAGGAGTTTGCCGAGGAGTTGATGGAGAATATGATAGGCTCGGTTGTAGCCATTGAGCCCTCGACGGGTGAGATATTGGTAATGGTGTCGTCACCATCCTACAACCCCGACCTCTTGGTAGGTCGCCAGCGTGGTAACAACTACATGGAGTTGCTTCACGACCAGCGCAACCCGCAGTTCAACCGCTCGGTAAAGGCGAAGTATCCTCCAGGCTCTACGTTCAAGCTTGTGCAGGGCCTCATCGCCATGCAGGAGGGTGTGCTCACGCCCAACATGCGCTACTCATGTAACATGGGCTACAAGTATGGCGGAAGAACCATGGGATGCCATGCTCATGCCTCGCCCCTCGATTTGCGCGATGCTGTGGCGCAGTCGTGCAACGCCTACTTCTGTCAGGTGTTCAAGGATATGATTACCAACCCCAAGTATGGCAGTGTCAAGGAGGGTGTGCGCGTATGGAACGACTATGTGTATAGCTTCGGCTTTGGTCGTAAGCTCGGCACGGACCTCTATGGTGAGGGTGCGGGTAATGTCCCCACGCCCGAGGACTACGACAAGAAGTACAACGGCAGATGGAACTATGGTTCGGTGCTCTCGTGCTCTATTGGTCAGGGTGAGATGGGTTGTACCCCTCTGCAGATGGCAAACCTCGCCGCTATCATCGCTAACCGTGGCTACTACTATACGCCCCACCTCGTAAAGAAGATTGAGGGTCGCGACTCTATCGATGCACGCTTCTACGAGCGACACTATACCATGGTTGACTCCATACACTTTGTGCCCATCGTTGAGGGTATGTGGAGGGGTGTAAACGTCTCGGGTACGTCGCGCACGGCATACTTGCCTGGCTGGGATGTCTGCGGTAAGACGGGTACGGCGGAGAACTCTGGCCCCGACCACTCTACATTCCTGTCGTTCGCACCCAAGGATAATCCACAGATTGCCATCTCGGTATATGTTGAGCATGGTGGCTTCGGCTCGGCAATCGCGGTGCCTATCGCCTCGCTTATCGAGGAGATGTACCTCACGGATACCATCCAGCGCCCCGAACTTGTCGAGAGGGTGAAGAACGCCAAGCCTAACTATCGTCTCTACGATGAGAAACAGCGTAAGTACGATGCAAAACGAAACAAGAAGTAAAGGAGTGAACTAATGATTTCAGGATATAACTTATCGCCGAGTCAGCGTAATAACTCGCTCTTTGGCAACATCGATAAGGTGGCACTGCTGTTGTATGTCGCCATCGTGTTGCTCGGCTTGTTGTTCATCACCTCGGCATCGTACGACCCCGACGCCGAGAACATCTTCTCGTTTAGCCACAACTACATGAAGCAGGTTATATGGATTGGTATAACCTCGGTCATTGTCACTGTAGTGTTGCTTCTCGACCGCAGATTCTTCCATATGTTTGCCGTCCCTGCGTATGTCTTAGGTGTGGGACTGTTGCTTGCAACCCTTGTCTTTGGTCGCGAGGTCAATGGCGCTAAGGCGTGGTTTGAGTTCGGAGGCTTCAGAGTACAGCCCGTGGAGTTTGCCAAGATTGCCACGGCGCTGATGATGGCGCGTGTTATGAGCGACTACTCGTTCAACATCAAGCGCCTCATAGACCTCGTCAAGGTGGCCGCTGTAATTCTGCTCCCCTTCTCGATTATCGTATTGCAGAACGATACAGGTTCGGGACTTGTGCTCGGTGCCTTCATCTTTGTGTTCTACCGCGAGGGATTGTCGAAGTATGTCTACTTCCCGGTGTTGTTCACCGCCTTCCTCTTCATCGTGTCGCTCATCTTCGAGCCCGTGGTGATATTCACTGCGCTCTTGGTCTTCTTTGCGCTATATAGCATACTGAAGCATGGCGCTTTCATCGGCCACCTGCGCTTCGTGCTGCTCATCTTCTTGGTGTCGATGCTCCTGGCGGTGTTCACCCCACTTAGTGGCTATGTGGCATTGATGATTGTGGCCTCGATAGCGATCTTCGTGTTGCTCATCTTCGTATTCAAGACCCACACGCTAAGCCTCTTGTGGCCCATCGTGCTCTTTGTCTACGCGATGGTGTTTGTGCCCACTTGCGACTACCTCTTCTCGAAACTCGAGCCTCACCAGCAGAACCGCATACGCATCTTCGTGGGTATGGTCGACGACCCTCAGCATGTGGGTTACAACGTTAACCAGTCGGAGATTGCCATAGGCTCGGGAGGTATCTTTGGCAAGGGCTTCTTGGAGGGTACGCAGACGCGCTACAACTTCGTGCCCGAGAAGCATACGGACTTCATCTTCTGCGTCGTGGGCGAGGAGTGGGGCTTCTTTGGTTGCCTCGTTGTCATTGCGCTATATGTAGCCCTCATACTGCGCCTTATGCGCATGGGTGAGCGCATCAAAGAGCCCTTCGGTAGGGTATACTGCTACTCCGTTGCGGCGATGTTGCTGCTGCACGTGTTGGTGAACATAGGCATGACCATAGGCCTTATGCCTGTGATGGGTATCCCCTTGCCACTGATGAGCTATGGAGGTTCGTCGCTCTTGGCGTTCTCGATTCTTATTATGATAGCAATACGCCTCGGTGCTTCGACATCGGATAATGATATGAGCATGAAATATTGATTATGAATAGCGAAAGATTGATATTTGTAACTAACGACGACAGCTACCTCTCGAAGGGCTTTCGTCATGCCGTGGAGCTCGCTTCACGCTTTGGTAGGGTCGTAGCCATCGCCCCAGACAGGGTGCAGAGTGGCATGAGCCAGGCCATCACGATTAATGCACCCCTCTTCCTGCGTCGCGTTGAGGAGCGTGAGGGTGTCGAGATATACGCCTTCTCGGGTACTCCCGTAGACTGTGCAAAGATTGCCTTCGACCACTTCTTCGAGGGCCGTAAGGTAGACCTCGTGGTGTCGGGTATCAACCACGGCTCTAATGCTGCGGTGAATGTCATGTACTCGGGTACTATGGGCGCCGCTATCGAGGGTAGCTTCTATGGTGTTCCCTCGGTGGGTCTGTCGGTTGACGACCATAGCGCCGATGCCGACTTCGAGGGTGCTGTGGAGTGTGGCGAGCGCATCATACGCGCAATCCTCGATAACGAGATGTCGCTTCCCCGCCCCTTGTGTCTGAATGTCAATGTGCCTCGCTGTCCCGCATCGGAGATTCAGGGCATACGCCTGTGTCGTCAGACGCGTGGCTTCTGGCGTGAGGACTTCTATGCGCGTCAGGACCCTCAGGGCCGAGACTACTTCTGGCTTACGGGAGCATTCCAGAATGCCGAGCCCGAGGCTGAGGATACCGACGAGTGGGCATTGGCACATAAGTATGTCAGCGTCGTTCCCGTACAGGTGGATATGACTGACTACCGCATGCTTAAGAGCCTCGATGGCGTTATAAAGTAACACAATAAAGGCTCTATGACAGGCGTTGAGATACTCACGATAGTCTCGATTGTGATGCAGTTTGTGGCGATTGCCATGTCGCTACTGCTGTTGAACCACACGCGCTATAAGGCGTTGTGGGTGTGCTGTATCGTTGGTCTTGCAATGCTAACCGTGGAGCGAGGTCTCGACCTCGGCATCTTCGGTGAGGATGCCATCTCGGATTTGACCCTTGCGTGGATTGGCATCATACTCTCGTTGAGCTACTCGTTGAGCGTCTTTTTTGGTAGACTCCTTGTGCGCCATGTCGATAGGGTTACACAACAGCGACGCGCGCTTGAAAACAGACTTATGACGGCGGTGCTACGCACCGAGGAGCGTCAGCGTGCCACCTTCTCGCGCGAGCTGCACGACGGCCTTGGTCCTCTGCTCTCGTCGGCGAAGATGTCGCTCTCGGCACTCAACCGCGCAGATATAGATGACAAGAGTCGCGAGATGCTTCACAACACCTCGGCAGTTATTGAGGAGGCTATACGCTCTCTGCGCGAGATATCGAACAACCTCTCGCCACATGTGCTCAACAACTTCGGCCTTGTGCACGGCATTAAGAACTTCGTGGAGAGGGTGGGGGCTATGCACGACAGGGAGATAATCCTGCGCACGCGCCTTCAGGATGAGCGCTTCGATGCCAACATAGAGGTTATCCTCTACCGCGTGGTGTGCGAACTTGTGAATAACTCTTTGAAGCACTCGGCGTGTCAGCGCATAATAATCGAGATAAACAAGGTCGGTAATAACATCGTCGTGGACTACCGCGACAATGGCAAGGGATTTAATATTGTAGAGGTGGAGACTGCGGGCATGGGTCTCTCGAACATCAAGTCGCGTATCTCGTCACTCGGCGGTAAGATACGCATCGACACAAAGCCTGGTGCTGGCATGCTCGCACATATCGAGGTTAGCACAACGGGCGAGGTAGTACAGCTTGCGGGCGACCTCTACGAACAAGTATATGGAAAGAGATATGGTAGAAAAAAGAGTAAACATAGCGCTGGTCGATGACCACACCCTTTTCCGCACGGGCCTGCGCGGATTGCTATCGATGCGTGAGGACTTCAATGTCGTGGCCGATGTGGGCAGTGGCGAGGAGTTCCTCGAGGTGTTGCCTACGTTGGAGGTTGACGTCGTATTCATGGATATATCTATGCCGGGCATAAATGGCGTGGAGACAACACGTCGCGCCCTCCAACAACGCCCCGACCTCCATGTTATCGCCCTTTCGATGCATGGCGACGACCACTTCTACAAGCTTATGCTCGAGTCTGGTGCTTCGGGCTTCCTGCTCAAGGACTCCGATATCGAGGAGGTCTACGCCTCTGTGGATGCGGTGTCTGAGGGTGATAGCTACTTTAGCGAGGCACTTCTTGGCTCCTTCACGCGCAATATGAGCCGTATTGCCATCCCCGAGGTGTCATCCGAGGATGCACTCTCTGACCGCGAGGTAGAGATTCTCGTTGAGGTGTGCCGAGGCCTGTCGAATCAGGAGATTGCCGACAAACTCTTTATCTCGAAGCGCACGGTGGATAAGCATCGTGCCAACATCCTCGAGAAGACGGGTTGCAAAAACACCGCCAACCTCGTGGTCTATGCGATAAAGAACCACCTCGTCGAAATTTAGCGTGATAGCGGCGCGTTAGCGGCACAACACTAAAAGTAAACCACCATGGGCTGTACTACCTTGTACTATCCCATGGTGGTTTCTTTTGTGATGCACCACTACCACACCACTCTGACGCTAAATTTGAGGTTGTGGTGCTAATCAAAGTTTACTCCCTATTCTTACAACAAATTGGGTAGTGGCGCTAATGCCCCAATCCGCCGATTCTCTCTTTGGCGCAGAATTTGTCCGTAGTCGGGGCATGGGAAATCAAGGCACTATACGGGCGCACATAGCCCTAATATTCTGCAACCTCGTATGGGCGTGCGACTACCCATTCTACAACCTTCTGTTGGGTAAGTACATATCGCCACTCGCCATGGTTACAGCCTCGCTCGTCGTGGCGGCGCTATTGTCGTGGATACCTGTTATATGGCAGGGGCGCGAGCGCATAGCACGCAGCGACTGGGGTCTCATCCTCCTTGCAGCACTCCTTATGGGTGTCGTGCGTAAGGTGATGATGATGTTCGGCCTCTCGCGTACCTCACCCATTGACGGCTCCATCATCGCCACCATAACGCCTCTTATAGTCCTTGTCGTCTCAGTCTTAGCGCGTGTCGATAGGCTCACAACGCGCAAGGTCGCGGGCCTTATTATCGGCTGTGCGGGTGCTGTGGCGGTTGTTATTACGAGCGATAGCCCCACGCACGAGAAGTCGGAGTTGTGGGGTAACCTGATGATGATTACGAGTGGCTGCGTAACGGCCCTCTACATGGTATTCTTCAAATCCGTGGTCTCGAAGTATCGCGTCACGACTGTGCTCCGCGCCATATATACCATCTCCGCGGCGGTAATGCTCCCCATAGGCATCGACTCGGTCATCGAGAGTGACTTCGCGGATATGAACGCAAAGCTCTGGGCCGCTGCGGCCTTTGTGCTTGTCGTGCCTACCTATCTGCCGAACCTCCTGCTAAACTACTCGTTGCGCTACCTCAAGCCCACGATGTCGAGCACCTATACATATATACAACCCGTCCTTGCAGTAGCGTTGTCCGTAGCCATGGGTCTCGACCGCCTGCATGCCGACACAGTCCTCTTCGCGCTGCTGCTCTTTGTCGGCGTCGGCTTAGTTATTAGGTCGTACAGTAGTAAGAGGACTAAATAGAATAGGGAAGCAATGCGCTTCCCTTCTATGGTTAATCATGTGGTAGCCTACTTCGCGAAGTTGTTGAGCTTCGAGGTCTTAATCTTTGCCTTGCCCATGTTTGCTACGGTGACAGCGTCGGCAATGCCGTGGAACTCGATGATACCCTCACCAGTACTCAATATCTCCAACTTCTGGCAGTTAACATTAAGGAGAGAGTTCTCTATGCCCGCTGAATTTTGTAGGACTGATTTTGCCGTTGTAGCACCCCTCATATAGAGGTAGCCTGTGTTCAATGTAAATAGCTGCTCGGTGTTGAGGTTGTCAACCTTCAAGGTCATAGTACCCGTATTGTATATCTCCATACTTGACTTTGCTGTAATATCGGTAGAAATGATGCCCATAGTCAAAGTGTTGGTGATAAGTAGTTTATCTGCGCACTCCCCACTCTCAAAGTAGAGATTCATATCCGAGGTGTTGGTTATACATCGCAGGCTCTGCGAGGGGATGGTGACCTCGATATGGCACTTCTGGTTGAGCGTAGCCATAACCTTTTTCGGAGCATCATTGTCGCTTGCAATGGCGAGTGAGTCGCCTCTAAAGTCGAATTTTAGGTAGGGAAACACGCTTGTGGGCGCTGCAATGGTTATTATGTCGCTCTCCTCGTCGGTGACGGTGACCGTTGCGGGTAGGGTGGAGATAAGCTCCTTAAGCTCCGAATGGCGTAGCTCGGTAACTGTGTACTCAATGGCGTTGTGTTTATCAGCTTTACTTACGCTCACCACCTTCTGTGCTTGTGCCGCAGCCACGAAGCAGACGGCTGACAACGCAATAAAAAATATCTTTCTCATAGTTGTAATTTCTTAAAACTTGTTGCTTACTCCTCTTTGTATATAACCTGCTCGTAGACCGTGCATAGCGAGCCGTTGGTGTCGAGACGGTAGATGCGCTTGGGGTTTGAGTATATGGCGGTTATCAGGCGTATCTTGCCACTTGCCTCCTCCTCCCATACATCGGCCGTGTCGCGCTCCGCGGTGAAGGCCTCGATAAACTCCTTGGCCAAGGCCTTGTCGTCAATAATCGAGAGTTCCGTTACGCGCTTTATTATCTCGCCAGTTGCGGGGTCGCGCTTCACGGCCACGCGCAGTCCCTGGCCATACTTATTGCCCTGCATGTCGCGCTTGAGGAGTGCCTCTATCCTTTCCTGTGCGCTGCACTCTGCGACGGTCGCCACAAGGAGTGCAACAATAAAAATCAGTCGTTTCATTTTGCTAATCGTTTTATTTTCAGCGCTGTATTGTTACTAAAAATTGGTGTCTGCCCATGCTATAAGTTCGTTTGCTTCCAGCTCTATGGCCTCGGCGCGAGCAAAGAGCTCCTCGATGTCATCCTCGATAACCTCTATGTCGTCGTAGCGTATGCCCGCCTCTACAATGTAGCTGCCTTCATATATATTATAGGTGTGTACCTGGGGCTCAGTGTTGCCGTTGGGTAGTAGTACGACCACTACGGCTGCACAAGCCGCTACGGCAGTTGCTGCCGCTACCCACCACCTGCGACGGATTGTCATGCGAGGCTTGGGCTTTGCGGGTGCCTCTTTATCGGGCATGCCCTCGGCATACCAAGCAAACATCGCCTTGAGGTCGCTCCACTTGTCGGGCACATCTGCCGTAGCGAACCACTCGTATAGCTCGCGCTCCTCGGCATTCGTTGTGCGACCCTCGAGGAACTTATCTACGAGACTCTCTATGTAGTGTAGCTTATCCATCTTTGCGGTTTTTGAATTGTTCTAATATTGCTCGGCGTGCTCGGCTGAGGTTCTGGTATATGGCATCGTGGCTCATCTTCACGAGGTCGGCTATCTCCTCAACCTCCAAACCCTCGATGTGTTTCATGCGTAGTATCATCTGTTGCTTGCTCGGTAGGGTGTCGATGGCTTGCAGCAGCTCGGTGTATCGCTCCAGCGATGGCGGCTCGTAGGAGGCTGTAATGCGCTCATCGAGTGTCGTTGCGGGGTGGCGCTTTTCGTTGCGTAGAGCGTTTAGCGCCAGACGCTTAACAACCACCGTGGCGAGAGCCTCAATGCTGCGGTAGTCGTCGAGCTTGTCGCGCATGGCGTAGAGCTTGAGGAGTGCCTCTTGCACTATGTCCTCGGCATTGGCAACATCGCCAAGGTATTGGCGTGCTATGGCGAGGAGCTTTGTGCGACTGTGCTCAACGAATATTTCGAACTCTCGGTTAGTCATTTTGTTTTCGGCTTTCTACGCTTATGACACCAAAGGTCGCAATTTCTGACATAACGCGAAAATAAAAAGTGATTTTTTTTGGGGGTGGGATGATGTAGAATTTGTTGTTAGAGTGGTGTGGTAGTGGTGCATCACAAAAGAACCCACCCAGGGATAGTACTTAATCGTACAGCCCTGGGTGGAGTAACAAATAATTTGTGAAGAGAAAGCTGCCAACGCTCGATAAAAATCCCGATGCAAAATTTAGCGTTAGAAGGGTTGCAGATGTGGCCTTGACATGAAAAAGCCTCGGATGGGCTGTACTTATCGTACTGCTCATTCGAGGCTTTGATTGAAAGGCCGCAGATGCGCCCTTATCACGCTAAATTAAAGCTGGGGACCAGCTGCTACAAGAGCCTTACCCTCCTCGTTTGTTGTGAACTTTGCGAAGTTCTTAACGAAACGGCCTGCGAGGTCCTCTGCACGCTTGTTCCACTCTGCTGCGTCAGCATAAGTGTCGCGAGGATCGAGGATTGCGGGGTCTACGCCAGGAAGCGATGTAGGCACCTTGAAGTCGAACATAGGAATCTGCTTTGTCTCTGCCTTGTCGATTGAACCATCGAGGATAGCGTCGATGATACCACGTGTATCCTTGATAGAGATACGCTTGCCTGTACCGTTCCAACCAGTGTTTACGAGGTAAAGTCGGAGGCCAAGCGGTCTTAGGAAGAGAAATTGGAGTAGCAACTCCTTGGCTCACAGAACGCCATGGCTACGATCCGACTTGTAACTCTATCAAGGATACACGTGGTATCATCGACGCTATCCTCGACGGTTCTATCGACAAGGCTCCCACAAAGGTTATTCCTTTCTTCGACTTCGTAGTTCCCACAGAGCTTCCTGGTGTTG
>JAZRAT010000021.1:0-7324 GCA_045634725.1 Alistipes sp.
TACGAATATTGTATCAAGGAGTTCGCAACGCAGAAGCATGGCACAGAGAAGAGGCATGAGGTAGTCTTGAGCGATATTTACATCGAGACACTAAGCAGCGATAAGGTTACCTTAGATCTAATAGTCAATTATGCAGATTTGCTATGTTACCATATCTGTGAGGGTGATAGTTGCAACTGCATATTGAGTGACATCGAGTCAGGCATGACAGATATTGCGTTTGATAGCAACATGTCATTCGTTCACTCTATCTACCACACATTCGAGATTGAGGGTCTAAAGCCGAACACAACATACCATCTAACCGTCAAGGCAGCGAATAGAATATCTACGGCACAGAAAGAGTTGACTTTTACTACTGCACAATAAACAAACATAACGATATTTTCTTCAATGCGTTAGAAGTGTATGCGGGTTACTAAAATGTAACCCGCATACACTCTTTTTATAAAACTACGCAAAAATCTCTATGGCGGCTATACCAATTACATATTATAGATGTTGCCAATACCCCCATAAATGGGGGTTGCGTTTTTGGCGGGGGTGTTGTAATTTTACAGCATGAAAAGTTTGATTGCAATATTAGCCCTTGCATTTGCCAACCCCGTGGCGGAGGTGGAGGATAGCTCAATACCCACCGACACACTACATATCGAGAGCATCGAGGTCACCGCATCACTAAAGAGCGATGACGCACTGCGCACACCCATAGCATCAACCGAGCTATCGATGAACCGCATAGAGCGAATGGGCGTGTCGTCAATCAAGGACATGTCGCTCATAGCACCCAACTTCTACCAGCCCAACTACGGCTCATCCATCACATCGTCGATATATGTGCGTGGCTTCGGCTCGCGCATCGACCAGCCCGTCTTGGGCGTCACCATCGACGACATACCGCTGATGAATAAGAACGCATACGACTTCGACTTCTACGATATTCGCAAGCTGGAACTCTTGCGTGGTCCTCAGGGCACGCTCTATGGTCGCAACACCTCGGGGGGCGTGATGAACATCACTACCCTTTCACCCCTATCGTGGCAGGGGCTGCGCGCCATGGCAGAGTACTCGACAATGACATCATATCGCGCCTCGGTAGCATACTACGCCCGCCCCACTACAAAATTCGGCATCTCGGCAGCGGCACACTTCAGCCACGACGGCGGTTACTTCCGCAACACCTACACCGACCAGATGTGCGACCGCGGCAACAACGCCTCGGCACGTTTGCGCATGCAGTGGCTCTTAAAGCGCG
Source organism: Alistipes sp. (assembly GCA_045634725.1). Lineage (GTDB taxonomy): Bacteria > Bacteroidota > Bacteroidia > Bacteroidales > Rikenellaceae > Alistipes. The sequence continues at coordinate 1,256 of JAZRAT010000021.1, forward strand.
GCTGGAGCCTCGACAACTCGCTAACTGCGGGATATACCAACGAGGGAGGCTACGCCTACCACCACATTAACCCCACGACCAACACTACGGAAAATGTGGCATATAACGACCCCGCGGGATATGAGCGCATAGCCATAACCGAGGGCTTCGTAGCGAAGTATCAGGGAGATAAGGTGTTGTTTTCAAGTGCTACGAGCTATCAGTATCTCGATGATGTTATGACACTCGACCAGGACTTCACGCCCAAGTCGATGTTCACAATGCAGCAGAAGCAGCGCGAGCACACCATAACCGAGGAGGTGGTGGTGCGCAATGCCGACCGCACACAGCGCTGGCAGTGGCTAACAGGAGCCTTCGCCTTTGCCAAGTGGCTCGATATGTCGTCGCCCGTTACGTTTAAGCGCGATGGCATCGACGAACTCATCCTCGGTAACATAAACAACGGCATACACACCGTATTCCCTGATAACAACATGCTTATCGGTGGCAACAACTTCATCATTAACAGCGATTTCAAAATCCCCACCTACGGCACTGCGTTATATCATCAGTCTTCATTCCGTTTGGATAACTGGCAACTTACCGCAGGCCTACGCTTCGACTTGGAGTACACCACAATGCGCTACAACTCCAACGCCACCATCCCCTACATGTTTGACATGACAATGACCGACTACCGCGACCTATACAGCGAGTTCAAGGGCGAGGAGCGTCAGCTATTCTTCAAGGTGCTGCCCAAGATTGCTGCGGAGTATAGCTTCGGTCGTGGCTCGGCATACGCCACAATCACCCGCGGCTACAAGACGGGAGGCTTTAACACACAAATATTCTCGGACATCCTTCAGGCAAGGATGATGAACGACATGATGTCGGCACTTGGCATCGCGCTCGACGACGTAGGAGGCACGACCTACGACTCCGCCTCGGCAACACGCTACAAGCCCGAAACAAGTTGGAATTTCGAGCTCGGCACACACCTACGCCCCACAGCGGGACTAAACATCGACGCTGCGCTCTTCTGGATTGAGTGCTTCGACCAGCAGGTGACAGTCCTCCCCCACGGCAAGAATACGGGTCGCATGATGTCGAACGCCGCACGCGCACGCAGCTTCGGAGCCGAACTAAGCATAGAGTATGGCTACGAAGGCTTCACCCTGCGTGGCGACTATGGCTACACCAACGCGCGCTTCCGCGAGTATAACGACGGACATGGCGACTACGCGGGCAACCGACTACCCTACGCTCCCGAGCATACGGCACTCCTCATGGCCTCATACTCATGGTGGTTCAACCACCCCGTCGTGCAGTCACTCACGCTCTCGGCCGACTGGCGAGGCACAGGCTCAATCTACTGGAACGAGGCAAACACACGCCACCAGCCCTTCTACTCGATGTTGGGCGCACAGGCGACACTACGCATGAATAACTTTGAACTTACTATATGGGGTCGCAACCTTAGCAACACCAGCTACGACGTCTTCTACTTCAAGAGCGTTGGCGAGGAGTTCTTCTCAAAGGGCACACCCATTCACGGAGGAATAAAACTTAATATTACCCTTTAATTATGAAAACACTCAGATTTTTACTTCTTTCACTCGTGAGCCTCGCGTTTGTGGCATGCGAGAATGGCGACAACAACGCACTACCTCCAAAGCCCGCTGAGGGCGAGTGCTACACAGGTACAATGACCGTAGACCAGAACGATGGCACAATCTTCACTCAGGAGGAGGTACAGGTGGACTACGAAATCCTGGATGGTAAGCTCAACTTCGTTATGTACAAGGTTAAGTTTGCCGAGGCTATGCCCATCAAGCTCGACATGGTTGTTGAGGGCGTAGACTGCATCGGCGCAGTAGGCCACTATGTACTTGCGGGCAACGACATCGTTCCTTACGCTATGGGTGGTCCATTCGAGAAGTACACAATTACCAACCTCACAGGCCTTATCACCAACGACACCATGACCCTCAGTTTCATGTGTGGCGAGTACCCCGTAACCTACAGCGGCACGAAATAGTGTCATCCGTAAGCACAAAAAGAGATATGGGTTGTCCTTCACAAGACAACCCATATTCATTTTATTTGTAGAGCAACCCTACGCCAAAACCTCATCTGCCAAGCGCTCCAAAGCGGGCATATCCGATGGCTTCAATGTAGAGACGACAGTCACCATAGTATCTGCTACGGTCACATCCTTGAACGTATCGATAATCTTACGCATTGCCTTACCTGCCGAAGGTGCCCAAGAGCCATTCTCGATGATGCCGATGCGGCGCTTAGAGTAGTTCTTGATGGCGAGGTGGTGCAAGAAATCGTGCATGGGAGGGAATACATCAGCATCGTATGAAGCTGCTGCAACCACAAGGCGGCTATAGCGGAAAGCATCCTCGACAGCCTCGGCCATATCGCAACGTGAGAGGTCTGCAACAACAACCTTCTCTGCACCCTTAGCCTCCAAAATCTCCGCAAACTTACGCGCAACCTGAGCTGTGTTGCCATGAATAGATGCGAACGCCACAAGCACACCCTCAGTCTCGGGCTCATACTTGCTCCACTTGTCGTAGAGACCAATGTAGTAGCCGAGGTTCTCCGTAAGAACGGGACCATGTGTTGGGCAGATGATAGCGATGTCGAGCGCGGCAGCCTTCTTCAAGAGAGCCTGAACAGGTGCACCATACTTACCGCAGATATTGAAGTAGTAACGGCGTGCCTCGCATGCCCACTCGCCACCACGGCTCAACGCGCCAAACTTACCGAAACCATCAGCCGAGAAGAGCACCTTATCTGTGCTGTCATATGTCACCATAACCTCGGGCCAGTGCACCATGGGCGCCATAGCGAAGGTGAGTGTGCGACCGCCAAGCGAGAGTGTGTCACCCTCCTTAACACCAATTGTACGACCCTCGAAAGTGGTATCGTAGAAGAAGTTAGGCAGCATCTTAACGGCCTTATCCGACGCTACAACCTGCATCTCGGGATAGAGTGCCATAACGCGAGCGATAGTACCAGCGTGGTCGGGCTCGAGGTGCTGAACGATAAGGTAGTCGGGCTTGCGACCAGCGAGTGCAGAGTTCAAATTCTCCAACCACTCATCCGCCTTGCGGAGGTCCACAGTATCCATCACTGCAACCTTCTCATCGAGGATAAGATATGAGTTATACGACACGCCATCAGGCACTACATATTGGCTCTCGAAGAGGTCGATGTCGGTATCATCAACGCCAATATAGACTATTTTTTCGGTTATATTCTTAATCATTTTGCGTAAGTTTTTATTTTGCGATACAAATATCTTATTTTTTGCCGACAAAAACAAAACTTTTGCACACTTTTTTATACCTTTGCCTACACATTTTCAATAAAGATTACATTACGATGCAGAAAATAGCAACATTCATAATATGTACCCTACTTATCGTTGGTTGCGCCACGAAAAACGATAACCACAAAAAGACCATATATGTAACAATCACCCCAATGCAGAGCATCGTTGAGGAGATTACTGCGGGAGATTTCGAGGTCGAGGTCATCGTACCCAAGGGTGCAAGCCCCGAGACATTCGAGCCCACACCAAAGCAGGTCACCTCATTTAGCGATGCGAAGTTCATCTTCTCGACAGGTCTCATCGACTTTGAACAAAGCCTCGTCAAGCGCATCAGTGGCGATGCCGAAGTGGTAAACCTCTCCAAGGATATTGAGCTTATCGCGGGTAGTTGCTCACATGGCAACCACCAGCACAAGCATGGCGTTGACCCCCACATCTGGACATCACCACGCGCACTACGCACCATGGTCATAAATGCCCACGATGCCATCATGGCGCACTACCCCGACTCCGTAAAGTACACCGAGGCAACAGAGCGTCTATTGGAGCGCATCGGCGAACTTGACACCTACTGCGCAACACGCATAGAGGAGGCTGGTGTGGAGGCAATGATGATATACCACCCCGCTTACACCTATTATGCCTGCGACTACGGCATCGAGCAGATAGCCATCGAGCACGACGGCAAGGAGCCATCACTACGCCAGACAACAGCCCTCATCGAAAAGGCAAAGGAGCATGGCGTAAAGGCTATACTTCGCCAGCCACAATATAGCGAGGATAAGGTGCGCGCCATAGCAAACGACGCGGGTGCTGAGATTATCACAACCGACCCACTTTCGGAGGATATACTCGCAGAGATTGAGCGTGTTACAGAGATTATATGTCGTTAAAGATGAAGCATCCGATAATCACCATACGCGACCTTAGCGTAACATACGACGCGGTGCGTGCACTTGAGCATGTCGACCTCGACATCTACGCAGATGACTTCCTCGGCATAATAGGCCCTAATGGCGGTGGTAAGAGCACCCTCGTAAAGGCCATCATGGGCGTTGTGCCATATAGCGGAAAGATAGATTTCGACGCCTCAATCATGCGCCACGGCAAGCCACATATCGGCTACTTGCCACAGGTTTCATCATTCGACAAGGTCTTTCCCATCTCGGTATTGGAGGTCGTGATGTCGGGACTACAAGCCGAGCGAGGCATGCTACGCCGTTATGGCAAGGCCGAACGTGAGCGTGCCATGGAGACACTACACAAGGCACACCTCGACCACCTCGCCACACGCCCCATAGGTGAACTCTCGGGAGGCCAGCTACAGCGCGTGATGCTCTGCCGTGCCATCATCTCCGAACCCAAACTCTTGGTGCTTGACGAGCCTACCAACTTTGTGGACAACCGCTTCGAGAACGAGTTATACAACCTCCTGCACCACCTTAGCCACAACATGGCCATCATGATGGTATCGCACGACGTGGGCACCATATCGAGCGTTGTGAACAACATCGTCTGCGTCAACCGCCATGTACACCGCCACGACTCGAACATGATCACCGAGGAGCAACTACTCAACTACAACTGCCCCATCCAAATAATCACGCATGGTGACGTTCCCCACACCGTGCTTGGCGAGCACCACCACTGCCCCCATTGCAACGAGTAATTGTAACTATATAATGAAGGCTCCTCTCGATTGTCGAAAGGAGCCTTACATATATATTATATAAGTACTATGCGCCAATAACCGTATTTACATCGACCTCGGCCACCTGACCCTTGGCACAAAGGAGTGTGCGCGAGGGGAACTGCTCGATAAGCGAGATGTTGTGCGTAGACATAACAACGGCACAACCACTCTTGGCGATGTTGTGGAATATCTCCATGATACCCTCAGCAGTTACGGGGTCGAGATTTCCCGTGGGCTCATCGGCAAGAATCAAGCGGGGGTTGTTCAACAAGGCACGCGCGATGGTCAAGCGTTGCTGCTCGCCACCCGAGAGCTGGAAAGGCATCTTGTAACTCTTATGTTCCAAGCCTACGAGTTCCAAAACCTCACCAATGCGACGACGAATATCCTCCTCGCTCTTCCAACCCGTAGCGCGCATAACATCGTAGAGGTTTAGGAAGACATTGCGGTCGGTGAGCAACTGAAAGTCCTGAAAGACAATACCCATAGAGCGACGTAACATAGGGATGTTGCTACGCTTGATGTTGCGCAGGTCGAAGCCCACAACCGTAGCCTCACCCTCGACAAGGTCCACCTCGGCATACAAGGTCTTGAGCAACGTACTCTTACCCGTACCCACGCGACCAATGAGGTAGACAAACTCACCTTCGTCCACCGTAAGGTTTACATTCGACAACACGAGGTTATTCTCAGCATTTGCCTTGCGCGACACCTCGCCCTGGTATATTGACACGTTTTTAAGTTCGATGACTCTCTTTGTCTCCATCTTCACAATTATTAATCTATCATGCAAATTTAACGATAATTTTTATATTCCGCAAAATTTTATTACATTTGCACCGCATTTGCATTGCCACAGATGCCACGAATAGTGAATCTACCCAAAGAAGTTGTATCGTTACACTTCATAAAAACGGGGGTGACCGGTTTTGACAGCAGGTAGAATTCGATTGTAAGCACGTCGAGCCTTGTGTGGGGTCTCGTTAAACTGAACGCTCAAGCTATAAATGGCAATAACAACTACGCACTCGCTGCTTAATTTACTGGGTAA
>JAZRAT010000022.1:0-2263 GCA_045634725.1 Alistipes sp.
AGAGCATCTGCCTTACAAGCAGAGGGTCAGGGGTTCGAATCCCTTTGCTCCCACTACTTAAAATGACAAGCCACTCAATCGAGTGGCTTTGTTGTTTTTCGGAGTTTGCCTACATGAGCAAGCTCTGAGTCAACTCCCAAAAACATTGCACACTAGTGCGCGTTTGTCATTTTAATAAGTGTATAGCGAGTTCGATATATTTGGGGTTGAGCCGATATGATAGAACTTATTGCTCGGGCTTTGCCCTGCGCAGATAAGGTATCGGCTCTACTGCTTCGCAGTTCGAATCCCTTTGCTCCCACTATGATTAAGACGACTTTAGGTCGTCTTTTTTGTTTTATGTGGTTTACGCATTGGTGTGCTCTGCTTTGCAGTTCGAATCCCTTTGCTTCTGCAACATAAAAAGATAAGCCACTCAATCGAGTGGCTTTGTTGTTTTAAGGAGTCTACGATCTGAGTAAACACTATGTTGACCAATATTAAGGTCTATCTGCACCTCTGCATGTGCCACATCTGGTGAGTGAAGAATGGGCGTGTGCCGACGCGCACGAAGCCGAGCGATGCGTATATCCTCTCTGCATCGGGGTTTTCAACGTCCACAATAAGACCTACGCGCTGATGTCCCTCGTTGAATGCCTTGTCGCAGAGGGCTGACACCAGGGCGCGACCCACACCAAGACCGCGATATTGGGGTAATACACCCACAGAGTCGAGGTAGTACTCACCCGCCGAAGTCTCGTCAACGATGGTCTGTGTGCGCTCTATAAATTCGTTTATCGTGGCAAAGGTGCCCTCGCGTAGTGTGTACAACTTTGCTCCGTCGTAGCCTACGATAGCTCCCGCAACTACGCCGTCAACCTCGGCAACGAGGGCATTCTGCCAGCTATACTGCGTAGCCTCACGTCGTGCAACCTCTGTGAGTACCATTATATACTCCTCACCGCAGTAGTTGCGTAGTCCCTCTTCGTCGCCAATGGCCATAGCAACTGCCTCGGCGATAATCTCGGCATCCTTGCTCGCCGCAGGGCGTATTGTTATCTCTCTTTCCATACCACAAAGTTACGAAATTTAGCCTTATAAAACAAAGTGGCTATCCTTCTCGAATAGCCACCTTGTGTTATTTAGTGTCAAACTTATCACCCATAAACCAGCGCGGTAGGTTGCAGCCTATGTAGTTGCCCACAACCGAGCACAACCACGCAATAATCATCCATGGTGCGAAGTCGCCCATAAGGATTGCCATGCAGTAGTAGAAGGCATCGGCAATGCTGTGGGGTAGTCCGCACATGATGAACACGGGGACGCCATAGAGTAGCGGTAGGTAGGTGCCATTACGCACGCCATGTACCGCAAGGGTGACGATGACGCCCGTGCCTATGGATGTAACTGCGATATTCCACGATGCCGCCTCGCGTGCCGCCATAATGGTGTCGAGCGTAGCCTGAGCATTGACGCTATCCCTAACCGTAGTGTATGCTATGCCCGCCATAAGAAGGCAGCCCACAGCATTGAACAACACCATAGGGACAAGTTGCAACGACTCCTTAAGTGGCAGGTAGCCCGCCTTGCCCGTAAAGAGCAACGCCTTGCTCAACGTCACCGACATAAGGCCGAAGGCGAAGAGCACGGCTCCACCCAGACCTCCGACGTGCAGGAATACGAGGCCGGCAATGCCGATCAAAAGACCGGCAAATACCGACTCCGGAATAAACCTTCGCATTACATCACAATGTTGATAATCTTGCCCTTGACCACGATGATCTTCTTGGGCTGCTTACCCTCGAGCCACTTCTGTGCACCATCGGTTGTGACGATGTGTGCCACGATATCCTCCTCGGCAAGGTCGAGAGCGTACTCCTGCTTGAAGCGGAGCTTGCCGTTGATCATAACGGGGTACTCGAACGAGTTCTCCACGAGGTACTCGGCGTGGAACTCTGGCCACTCTGCATCGCAAACCGATGTCCCGTGACCAAGTGCGTGCCACAACTCCTCGGCGATATGTGGTGCGAAGGGTGCGATAAGTGCTGTCAAAGGCTCCAAAATCTCGCGCTTCGAGCAGTCGCCAAGCTCGTTGAGGCAAATCATGAATGCCGCAACAGAGGTGTTGAACGAGAAGTTCTCGATATCCTCGCCAACCTTCTTGATGGTCTTGTGAAGGGTCTTAAGCTCTGCGGGTGTAGCCTTCTCGTCGTTTACGAGCAACACGCCATCGCGCGAGTAGAACTTCGTCCAGAAGCGGCGCAAGAACTTGTGCACACCGTCG
>JAZRAT010000023.1:0-36895 GCA_045634725.1 Alistipes sp.
TGCTCTCTACTTCGAGAACTTCGATGGTAAGGCAGCACAGAAGGATGGTAACTACTGGCCTTACGTGACTGACTTCCCTGAGATGAAGAATGCTGCAGGTCCTGCTGCTGCAAACGTATCTTACGACGGTCACAACACTACCGTTCGTAACAACTCTAACTCTGATGGTTCATACTCTGATTACGCTGGTTCGGGTGTTAACAACATCTTCTTCGGTAAGGTTGAGAACTACTTTATCATCAAGGACCTCGCTTTGGAGTCTTCACAGAAGAACCTCACATTGACATTTGGTACTGAGAAGTACTCACAGTCGTTGGGTAGCGTGTTTACTCCTTCTGAGTTTATCGTGTCACTCTCTGGCGACGGCGAGAAGTGGTCAAACGTAGAGTACACATTCGCTGGTACTGCAGAGGGTCGCTGGAATGTGGCTACTGCAAACTTCACATTGAAGGAGGTTCCCGCGAAGCTCTACATCAAGTTCTCTGCAACTGCCGAGAGCGCATACCGCCTCGATGATGTTACTTTGAACGTAGGTGATGGTGGCCAGGTTATCGACCTTGCTACTGGCACTGAGAATCCTGGTGGTGGCAACGAGGGTGGCGAGGAGCCCGATCAGCCTAACGTTCCCGCTAATGGCGAGTATGAGTCTGACTCTATCTTTGTATGCTCAGTTGACGACTCTACAAACGCTGCTTACACACTCGGCGCAACTACCATCGGTGGCGAGGCTGTTACAGGCTTCAAGTTGGGTAAGTCAAAGCAGGCTGGTAAGTTTACTTCAGGCGCTGTAGGCGTAGAGGGCGCAAAGTATCTCAACTTCTATGCTCAGGGCTGGAAGGGTGGCGATGTTACCTTGTACTTCCGCATTGATGGCGGTGCTACACAGTCAGTAAAGCTCGCTTCTCACGATGGCGTAACAGGTAATCCTCCCTTCACTGCACTTGCTTTCGCAACCTCAGACCACTACTCATTCTTGCTCGAGGGCTTGACTGCATCTTCAAAGATTGAGTTCTCTACTGATGCAAATTTCGCACTCACTTCAGCAGATTCTACAATGGCTACTGCTCGTGCTATTATTTGTGGCGTTAAGCTCACTGACGAGGCACTTGCTCCCGGTGAGGGTGGTGGCAACGAGAATCCTACTCCCGAGCCAGAGCCAGAGCCAACTCCTAGTGACACAATCACCATCGCTTCAGTATTGGCATTGGGTCAGGGTGCTACAATCAACGGCACAATCGAGGCTGTCGTAGTATCTAACTACGAGTTGAACAACCTCACTTCAAAGAAGGGTATGTATGTTCAGGACGAGACTGGCGCATTGCAGTTCTATCTCGCAGCTAACCACGAGTATGCTTTCGGCACAAAGCTCCAGATTGACCTTACAAATGCTACTCTTGGCTCTTACAACGGTGCTGTTCAGGTAAGTGGTCTTGGCTTGGATAAGATAACCGTAGTTTCTACTGGCAACACCGTTACTCCCAAGACCGTGACTATGGCAGACTTCCTCGCTAACAAGTACGAGGGTCAGTACATCGCTTTGGAGGGTGTTCAGGTTGCTGATGCAGACCTCTCAAAGACTTGGGTTATGGACGGCGCCCACACCTCAATCAACATGGAGGATGCAAATGGTAACAAGTTCGTAGTATTCTCGTCAAAGTACGCTACATACGGCACTTCAACTGTTGCACAGGGTTCAGGTACTATCAAGGGTATCTCTTCAATCAACAATGGCAACATGCAGATCATCTTCGCGCAGAACTCTGACTACGCTGGCTTGATAGGTGAGCGTTTCGGTGCTGAGGGTGGCGAGGAGCCTACTCCCGAGCCAGAGCCTACACCTGGTGATGGTCAGGTGGTAGTTCTTACTATGTCTGATTATTTCACAGCTGCTGAGGAGGTCGCGAACAAAACATATACATTTGGCGACTTTTCTTTCACTTTCACGCAGGTTAACTCAAACAAGTCTAACTACAATGCTTCAGATTCTGGTATTCGTTTTTATCAGAGCGATATCCTTACTATCGATGCAGGTAATAAGACTATGACCAAGATTGAGTTTGAAACTTATGGTGACAAGAAGGGACCTCTTACTAGCAATGTTGGTTCAGTAAATGGCACTACATGGACTGGTAGCGCATCATCTGTAGATCTTACAGCTTCTGCACAGATGCGTTTCAAGAGCGTGACAATTACTCTTGCTGAGTAACACTTTTAACTCTTTCGCTAAAGCTCGGGTGGGGTAGTCTCACCCGAGTGGCGAAGGGTTTTCTATTAGACTTTAGAGGAATATTTTGTAGGAAAAAGATGATGAGACGATTTTTATCAATTCTATTAAGCATTGTAGCAACGATATTGATTTCGGGTTGTGAGAATATCCGTGTGGTGGTCATCACAAGTGATGCCTATCTTAACACCACCGAGGTAAAGGGCGAGAGCAAGAACTGCGCTGTGGTGCTTCGCGCACAACAGGGTACTTCGTACTCAATAGCCGTAACATCGGAGGATAATTGGGCGAAATTCTCGGGCGGAAATACAACTATCGAGGGCACGATGCAGAACACCGATAAGGTCGTCTACATCTACTTCGACAAGAATGCGTCGGGTGAGTCACGCGTGGCAGATGTCGCGGTGAGCTTCTCTAATGGCAAGCATTTCAACCTATCGTTTACACAGCACAGCTACGACAACACCATAGCGGTAACGCGCGCATGGGCAGAGCTCCCCGTGTGCAAGGAGGAGAACAGTTACATCTATAATACACACTACGGCGCTATGGGCCTTAGAACCGATGCCCGTAACTATACCTACTGCTTTGACCCCTCGGTGCGAGCATCGTTGTGGGTGGCATACCCCCTTCATAAGTGCTACACTTCGGGTGATGGCAACCGCAATTACAGCTCATTTGGATTCGATCCCAAGGTTGATGACGAGGTGCAGGCAGACCTCGGTCGTGGTTCGTATAATGGTTGGTATGACCGTGGCCATCAGCTCCCTGCAGCAGACCGCAAATGCTCACAGCAGATGATGGACCAGACATTCTACGCTACGAATATGACACCCCAGCAGGCGAACTTCAACCAAAATAAGTGGGGCGTGCTGGAGGGTAGAGTGCGCAATATGGTGTGTAGTGATACGCTCTATGTGGTTACGGGTGCATACTTTGGTGGCGAGCATGACTCATCAATCGCCAATAAGACTAACGACAAGTCAGGTAACACATGTCCAACGCCTACACACTACTATAAGGCATTGCTCCGCACAAAGAAGGGTAATACGGGTAAGCGCATCGACGAGATAGACGATGCAAGTCAGGTGCGTGCCATTGCCTTCTGGTTTACGCACAAAAATACGGGTGACGACACCTCTATCACCGCCGCCGACTGCATAAGCGTTGCGGAACTTGAAGAGATTACGGGCTTCACATTCTTCTCCATGCTTGACGATGCCATCGAGGCTGAGGTAAAGGCCACGAAAGTGCCATCGGAGTGGGGTGTAAACTAAACCGCGCAAATGAAAAACTAATAACTATACACACATGAAAAAGACTCTTTTAATGCTATTTGTAACGCTGTTCGCCATAACAGCGGGTATGGCGCAGGATAAGCCATACACGGTAGTATTCTACAACCTCGAGAACCTCTTCGACATCTACGATGACCCAGAGACCCACGACGAGGAGTTCCTCCCCGATGGCGTGAAGCAGTGGAACGAGATCAAGTATCAGAAGAAGCTCACAAACATGGAGCGCGTACTCTTCGACATCGCTGCTATCCAGAAGGATTACCCAATCGTGATTGGTGTATCGGAGATTGAGAACCGCACAGTGCTCGAGGATCTCGTTTCGCAGCCCAAGCTCAAGGGTGCAAACTACCGCATCTGTCACTTCGACTCGCCCGATGCTCGTGGTGTAGATTGCGCATTCCTTTATCGTGCCGATGTATTCAAGCTCGAGGGCTCGGATAACATCAAGCTCGAGGTGGAGGAGTTGCCCAATTTCCGCACGCGTGACCTTGTGGTTATGTGGGGCACTATCGAGGGTGAGCCCTTCTACTTCCTTGTGTCGCACTGGCCATCGCGCCTTGGTGGCAAGGAGGCTTCGCAGTTTAAGCGCGACGCTTGTGCAAAGCAGATTAAGGAGATTAAGGATAAGTTGATTGCCCAAAACCCCGCAACAAAGGTTATCGTTATGGGTGACTTCAACGACGACGCTACAGATGCCAGCATCACCAAAGTTATGGGTGCAAAGGGCAAAGAGAAGGAGCTCGTAGAGGGTGACTTCTTCAACCCCTTCAACCAGATGCTTCGTGCGGGTCTTGGCACGCTTGCATATCAGGATGTGTGGAACTTGTTTGACCACATCTGTGTAACCGAGAACCTGGTAAATGCCGAGGAGGGCAAACTTCGCATCATCAAGGGCAAGAAGTTCTATGGTAACATCTTCACTCGCCCCTATATGCTCCAGCAGGAGGGTCAGTACAAGGGTTATCCCTTGCGCACGTTCGTGACGAACAACTTCCAGAACGGCTTTAGTGACCACTTCCCTGTATACATCTACATAGGCAAATAAATATCAAACATATAATCTATGAGGAAATTTTTACTAACTACACTATGCGCCCTTCTATCGCTGAGTGCCTTTGCTCAGATGGGTGGTATGAGGGGTGTAGTCGTGTCACGCGAGACGCGTGAGCCGATTGGTGGAGTTGCCATAGCAATTAATGGCATCGCCGTCAACACCACGACAAACAACGATGGTGAGTTCGTGATTGAGGGTTTGGAGCCTGGTCAGTATCTGCTGACCCTATCGGCTTACGAATTCGAGGATCTCGAGCTTATGGTGCGCGTAAAGGAGCTTGTGCACGACATGCAGAACATTTACATGATTCCTGCGGGCGTGACTGCTATCGACGACTCGGCATTTGCCGAACTCGATACAGATGTTGAGAATGCTGGCGATGCTCAGGCTATGCCCTCGGCGCTCTCTGCATCGAAGGATATCTTCAACAACATCGCATCGTACCGCTTCTCGGAGATGCGCTTCAATGTGCGTGGCTACGACTCGCAGTATCAGGATGTATATCTCAATGGCATTCGCTTCAACGATGCGCTTACGGGCTATGGTCCATGGTCGTTATGGAGCGGTCTTAACGATGCTACACGCAACCAAGAGACTACATCGGGCTTGCAGTCGTCGGACTTCGGCTTGGGTGGCATTGCGGGAACAACAAACATCAACGCGCGTGCTTCGCAGCTCCGCAAGGGCTTCCGTGCAAGCGTGGTGAACTCTACGCAGCTCTACCGCTTCCGCGCTATGGTGAGCTATGCCTCTGGTCAGCTCGACAATGGCTGGTCGTATGGCTTTACGCTCTCTACTCGTCAGGGTGGTAACGGCTACGTAAATGGTGTGTATTACAATGCCTATGGCTACTTCTTCTCTGCTGAGAAGATATTTAATAGCCGCCACCGCCTCTCGGCAACCATCATGGGTGTCCCCACACAGCGTGGTGCGCAGCAGGCTTCGACACAGGAGGCCTACGACCTCTGGGGTGACAACTACTACAATCCAAACGTAGGTTTGCAGAATGGAAAGGAGCGTAACTCACGCGTACGCCGTATGCACGAGCCCATCGCAATGCTTAACTACAACTGGCAGATTAGCGAGAACACATCGCTCTCGGTTGCTACATCGGTACGTTTCGGCTTCAATGGCTACTCGGCACTTACATGGTATAAGGGTGAGGACCCACGTCCCGACTACTACCGCGTGTTGCCTTCGTACTATGGTGACCGCTTGGAGCGTCGCATGATACTCAACAACTTTGCAGAGGCAAACGATATGACTCTTCCATTCTCGGATATCGACCTCGAGACCGACAAGGCAAAGTATATCGAGTATATGCAGAACTGGGATGGTTACATCGACTTCGACGGCTTGATGCAGAACAACATGATGGGCGAGGTTAACAACATCTATGGTGAGGGTCACCGCGCTGCATATATGATTGAGGAGCGTCACACCGACCAGATTGATTATAACTTTGCTGCGCAGCTCAACCACATCTTCCGTGGTGGCTCGAAGCTGACGGCTGGTGTTCGTGCCCGCGTAAACCGCACAGAGTACTACTCAACAGTTAAGGACTTGCTCGGTGGTGACTACTGGTTGGATGTAGACAAGTTCGCAGAGCGCGACTTCGGTAATAACACCGTGTCATATCAGAACAACATGGCTTACTATCGTGAGCATGGCCATGCACAGGCTGCAAAGGAGGGTGACAAGTATAACTACGACTACTACGCACACGTTCGTCAGGGTCAACTTTGGGCTATGTACGATGTTGCTGCGGGTGGCTTCTCTGCAAACATCGGTGCCGAGGTGGGCTTCTCAAGCCTTTGGCGCGAGGGTCTTTGGGAGAAGGGCCTCTTCCTCAATGAGAATGCCGGTGGCGACCGTGGCATGACATCGCTTGGCGATTCGGATAAGGTTAATAGCCTCACATACAAGGGTAAGGTTAACCTCGCATACCGCTTCAATGGCTCGCACACAATCGAGGCAAATGCTACAATCATGCAGAACGCTCCGATGTTTAACAACGCATTCGTTTCGGCGCGTACTCGCAACCAGATTACTCCTGGCCTCAGCCCCGAGCGTATCTATGGTTTCGACATCTCGTACAACCTTAACACACCATGGGTGCGTGCGCGCCTCTCGGCATACTACACCCAGATGATGGACCAGTCGAAGGTTATCTCGTTCTATGACGACACACAGAGTTCATTCACCAACTTCGCAATGTCGGGCATAGACAAGCGCTATATGGGTGTTGAGTTGGGCTTGAGCGTGCCTATCGCATGGGGTCTCTCATTGCAGGGTGCGGTGAGCCTCGGTGACTACATCTACACATCTAACCCCGAGTTTACGCAGATGATTGACAACTCGGCAACCGATGTTGTACATAGCGTAGTGAACTGGAAGGGTATGAAGGTAGAGAGCACACCTCAGACGGCTATCAACGTAGGTCTTAACTTCCGTGGTCCTAATAACTGGTACGCATCGTTGGATTTCAACTACTACGACCGTTTGTACCTCTCAATGAACCCTATGTACCGTACACAGTACTTGGAGAATGAAATTAAGCGCATCTACGATTGGAATAACCTTGAAACAGGTCGCCAGAAGGCCTATGTAGTGGATGTTATCGACGGCATCCGCGCGCAGGAGGAGTTGGGCAACGCCTACACTTTGAGCGCAAGCATCGGTAAGAACTTCCGTATCAAGTATAAGTACACGCTCGGCTTCAGCCTTCAGGTGAATAACATTCTCAACAACCAGAATATCCGTACGGGTGGTTACGAGCAGATGCGTCTGAATAAGCTCTCTGACCCCATCATCTTCCCCGACAACGAGGGTAGCATGACTATCGTCAAGAAGCCTACAACATATTCACGCTTCGACTCGAAGTACTTCTATATGAACGGCTTTAACTATTATCTAAATGTTTACTTTAGATTCTAACTGCTAAACTGATGAATATTATGAAACTAAACAGATTATTTGCATTGGTTGCTGTAGCAGTTATGACTGTTGGCTGCTACGAGAAATTCGAGACCGTAGACCCTCGCCCCGTATATACCGATGATTCGTTCGAGGCGATGTTCCCCGATGCTGAGCGCATCACCATCTTGGAGCTTAAGGAGGCCTTCGGTGAGATTTCGAATACGGGCGTTAATAGCGCATGGAGCAACACAAAGTACAAGCTCATCGGCGAGGACATCTTCGCTGGTCGCGATGTATATATTAAAGGTAAGGTCATCTCGAACGACGAGGAGGGTAATGTCTACAAATCGTTGCATATCCAGGACCACACCGCAGGTATCGAGCTTAAGTTGAACAACAACGTAGGCATCCGCTACAAGTATGGCTCGTGGGTATATGTTCGCCTTACTGACCTCTATTTGGGTAACTACCGCATGATGCTCTCGTTGGGTGGCGCGCCCTCGGAGTCATGGAACAAGGCGGGTGAGCATAAGTACTATGCAAACTCAAACATCGAACTTCAGGAGGTTATCGACCGCTATGTCTTTGCTGGTGAGCAGGATGTGCTTAATGTAGGCACTTATGACGAGTGGTTGGCTGACCCACACTCTGTGGATATCATCACCGTGACTCCCGAAAACTATACAACCGTATTGCCAAACAACAAGAGTCGTGAGCAGATGTTTGGTCGCTTGATCCGCTTCGAGGATTTGGAGTGTCACTATGCTGGTGTCACAAACCAGGATGGCGTAACTAACCCAGGCTTGAAGAGTGGTTCATTCGAGAATATCTACCCAAGCTGGCTCTATACTGACCCTCGCCCCACGGTATCCAAGCCTTGGTATCACTGGGCATTCAAGGAGGAGATCACAGGCCGCAGTCTCTATGGCTCGGTATGCTTCACTTACGACCATAGTGCAACGGTATGCTCTGCAAATGGAGTCTACGCATTGCGCACAAGTGGTTACTCGCGTTTTGCACGCCGCAACGTATGTAAGGATGGCGAGCGCGCAACAATCACCGCAATCTACGGCATCTACGCACAGCGTTCAGACTACAAGGGCAATGCAGATGACTATGCGTCGTATCAGTTGACAATAAGCAGTTTCTCGGATATTGAGTTTGCAAATGGTGAGGATGCCTTGTTGACTGATGAGCAGGTTGCTGCTTTAACAACTGAGGATATGAAGACCGTGCCTTGGATTGACGAGGAGGGTGAGTCGGAGTATAACTAACAATAGTAGGGTAGTATGAAGAAGAACAGATACGTTAAATACATAGTCCTCTCTCTGCTTGTGCTAATCATTGCATGGGTAGTATACATCTTCGTTTGCGACTCAAAGGAGAGCGGACAGCAGACCGAAAGCGATTACCTTGTGGTGGCATCGGAGGCCGTATTGAACGACGCTGAGTGGGCAAGTGTTGCAAATAGCCTTGCCACGAAGCATAATGCCTCGATTGTAACATTCGAGAAGTCTCCTCGCGAGGCTATTGATGCCATTCGTGCGATTTATCCTCGCTACGTGGCAATTGTTGATATGCCTGAGAATATTGGCCGAGACTATGTTATTGACCTTCATCACATTTGCCGTGATATTGACGACGATATCTATGGCGATTTCTTGTGGGGTATTATCACGGGCTACGACGCTGCCGCTGCACAGCGCATGGTTGACAATAGCACGGAGCCTCTTGTTGTTAAAGACGCAGTTGCTACCATCATGGAGCTTAACTCGGCAAAGTGGTTCGATAATTACGCATGGGTTGATGACCACACAAAGGGCTTGTGGGGATATAAGCGTGGCCGTGATGGTGAGATTGTCACTGCTATGGTTGAGCCAGAGCAGGTTCTCGCAAAATTCACTGACCTCTATGCAGAGTATGACCCAGATTTGGTTGTTACCGCAGCGCATGCTACGCAGGGTAACCTCGAGATGCCTTACTCGTTGGGCAACCTTAAGCCTCGCGATGGTAAGCTCTATGCCGAAGATCGCTTCACGGGTGCTGAGTGGGATCTTGTAAATTCGGGTAAGCGCCGTGTATATACCGCAGTAGGTAACTGCTTGATTGGAGATGTGAACAATACCAAGGAGAGCATGGCGATAGCATGGATGAATGGTTCAAATGCAGCGACAATGCTTGGCTATGTGGTTACAACATGGCACGGCCGTAGCGGCTGGGGCGCATTGAAGTATTGGGTGACCTCTCCCGACCGCTATACGCTTGCCGAGGCAGTATATCTCAACCAGCAGGATTTCCTACACCAGCAGAATGCGTGGTATCCCGAACTTATCGACGAGATCTATGACTTCTCGTCTGATGATTTCTGGCAGGAGTTGGAGACATCACGTGCGCGCCTTGAGGAGGTTCTCGGTCGCGAGCTTGACTACAACAATGCTTTAGATTGGGATATGATTGGCTTCTGGCACGATCGCGATGTATTGGCTTATTATGGCGATCCTAAGTGGAGCGTAATGCTTCAAGCGGTTGATGCTGAGCGAGATTACAGCGTTACATCACGCCGAGAGGGTAGTAAGTATATCGTTACAATCACTACTGACGAGAACTTCTCGTTGGAGCGTATGCGTGGCGATAAGTTCAAGCAGGAACATGTACTCGATTTGCCATTCAGCTACTTCTTCCCAGAGCGCCTCACAAATCCTCGCTTAGCAGAGGGTCAGGCGTGGGATGTTGCTCTTGACGAGAACTTCGTGCTTGTCTACAATGCAGACTTCGCACCTAATAGCGTCTACGAAATTGTTATTGATGTAGAGTAATCACAATTTGAATTTTTAGATGAGAGACTGACTAAACGCTGATTTAGTCAGTCTCTTTTTTATACCTTAATTCAACACCTCATTCCCATACACCTTATTATATTATTAGACTTTCATCCACCAATATACCCGATTTAACATAATGTAAATATTACGCCAAAATATAAAAATAAAAATTTATCAATGTTTGTTGCGCCTGATACGTTTATAGACAATTAGAAAGATAAGACCAGGCCAACCCAAAAGGCAACCTATAATTAGCAATGCAGCGTTAAATCCAAGTATTAAATCCCAATTCATATGTCAGGTTATTTACGATGCTCACGAATGTAATTAAAAATGAAGATAAACACTGCAACGCCTAAAAGAATTAGAGAGATAAAAATCAAATATAAACCTATTGCCGTCTTGATCATAGTAATGATATAATCTAGTTGATGACACAAATTTACAAAAAAACAGATAAAATACGAAAAGATTATGTACTTTTGTCAGCGTAATAATAGACTTATATGGATTTAACACTTTCGATTATAGCCCTCATATTGGGCATCATTGGCCTTGTTGGTGTATTTGTCACAGGACTCCCCGGAACCGTATTCTCTTACGCCGGCCTTGTGTGCGTATATTTTAATACCGACTCCACAATCTCGGTTACCCAGCTGATTATATGCGGTATCCTCTCGATTGTTGTATTGGTGTTGGATTATGTTTTGCCTGGCTATTTCAGTAAGATATTCGGCGGAACAAAATATGGAATCTGGGGCGCAACAATTGGCACATTCATAGGACTGTTCTATGGATTTTGGGGCATTATCCTCGGTCCATTTATCGGTGCAGTTATAGGTGAGCTTATCGGTAAAAAGATGAAGTTCTGGCAGGCTGTAAAGGTTGGCTTTGGCTCGATGCTGGCATTCTTTGCTACGACAGGCATCAAACTTATAATCGGCTTATACCTATTCTATTATATCGTCAAAGAGCTGATTCTCGTGATATTTTAATACTGTATTATGTTAATAATCAAGGAGTTTATATTTATTGCGTGTAGCAGATATTGATATAATCTCTTCGAAGTGCCACCATTCGCGACGATATGGATATAGGCCGGCCTCGTGCATGACCTCTACAAGCATGATGCGATTGGCGGCCGCCTCACGGCTAATGATGCCACGCGCAGCAAGGCTATTTATATAATCTCTATAGACCTTCAATGTTCGGGTGTTAGGGTCTGAGTTGTCGGCCGTTCCCTTTACGGATGCTGCCTCCGTGAAATCATCAAATCCCGCACCCATATCCAGTGGCGTGCCATCGAGCGTCGCTATCGTAAGGTCGACTGCTACGCCATAGTTGTGTCTGCCACCGCGCGTGCCATCGGCAACGAAATTCTCAAATTCAGTTCCCTCGACAGCCCTGCGCATAGCGCGTTGCACGCTTATGGGGCGAGCTGCATCGTAGATGAGAAGCGTATACTCGGGATGTCGCTCTTGTAGAAGTTGTTGGGCTCGGACTACCCTTTGGGCAAATTCACGCTCCAAATATGCGGTTTCAAGCTCACCGTACATATCAACACCCATGAAGTTATCCGTGGTCGAATACTTCAAGTCGACAAGAATCTCGCTGTCAAGAGCGCGGATGTCGACAAGATTATACTCCTGCATCATAGCATCGAAATTTTGGGGCGACTGCTGAGCGGATGTAGCAAATAGTATAGAAATCAAAAGTTCAATCATGGTTCATTATTTTCTACAAATATACAACAAACTGACCACATAATGAGGTGCGAAATCGTAATTTTATTATCTTTGCCTCGGAATATTAACAAAACTACAAATAACTAAGATGAAAAAATTATTGTTTATATGCGGTGTTGTGGCTACCCTACTCACTGCATGCGAGACTCCAAACAACAACGTTGTATCATCGTTTGAGATCACATCAAAGCAGGATATTAGCGTTGGCAGTGGCAATGTTCAGGGTATCATTACTTACACATTAACAAGCCCCGTTGTAGGCATGTCAATCGAGGCTGAGGCGAATGTCGAGTGGATTAACTCATTCGATTTCTCACAGATGGGTAAGATTGGCTATAAGGTTGATGCTAACCCCACATACGATGCTCGAAATGGCGTAATCACAGTCACTTACAACAACTACAGCGTTGAACTTAATCTCACACAGGCGGGCAAAGTTCGCCCCGAGGAGAAGAAGATCGAGGCACCATATCTCCTTGGTCACTACTATGGCGACTATGCTGGATACAACTATAACTACTACCTCGTATTCTCGGAGAGTAACTATGATGCCACTGGCGCATTTGCTAGCGAGGGTTGGAAGTTCTTCCTTGACATCTACTCTGAGGAGCGCCCCACAGATTACAACAACATCCGCGTGCCTAATGGTGTCTATACGTTCAACCCCAATAACGATGGTATGGCAGGCACATTCTTGGAGTCATTCAGCATCTACAAGGAGTATGACAATGGTGGTATAGAGGTTGCTGAGCACCCATACGAGGAGGGCGTCCTTACAGTTACTGACGACCTCGTAAAGTTGGAGGTGAAGTTTAAGGATGAGGATAGCTTATACACCGTGACATTTAGTGGCGACTACACAATGATGGACAAGCGTAGCGTGGCTGGTGGTATCTACTAATGCTATCACGTATTAAACAAATTGAGGGGTTGTCCAAGTGGATAACCCCTCAATCTATTTTATATGTAAGCTCGGCTAAATCTCTGATAGAGAAACTATATTGTTTAGCACCGCATAGATTGTCAAGCGACCCAACGAGCGCGTCTTGAGTTTCTCGGAGATGTTGTTGCGGTGGAAGATAACGGTCGTTAGCGAGATGTTGAGCTTATCGGCAATCTCCTTGTTGATGTATCCCTTAACAAGCAGTGCCAACACCTCCTTCTCGCGCTGTGAAAGTAGTGTTGTCTCGGGGTTAATATCTCTCGCTACCCCACACTTATGAGCCTCATGTGGATGATGCCCCGAGGGGTGTCCCGCCTGGTGGATATGGAGAATCTGGCGCACTATGGCAGACTCCGAAGCCGTGGCGTCTATTGTGCGTATGCCCGATTGAGCAAAGGGCGTGTTATCGCCCTCGGTGATAACCATCATGCGTCGCAACATCGGACGGAACATCTCCATGTTTGCAAATAGCACCTTCGCCGAGACAAAGAGGTGGGCTATAGCGGGCGAGGCAGCGTTATACTCCTCGACGCCATGATAGCAGACAACATCAATACCAGGCGCAATGTCCGACAACAGGCTACGAAGTGTCATAGCCTCCAGCGTATTCTCCGATATGATTGCTATCTGCGGTACCATCACTCCCCTACCTATTTACCAATATATACCTCCATTACACGACCTGTGCCCTCGATGCGGATGTCGCCCATCTCGGCAGGGATGAGGACGACCTCTCCCTCCTTGAGAGTCTCGCTAACACCCTCGGCCACGATGTTCATATCGCCCTTTATGGCAATGTAGATAACGAACGAGTCGAGCATCGCACGGTCGAGATCCTTCTCATCAGCGATGTCGTGCATGACCATTGTAAAGTATGGAGACTCAATAACTTTAGCCTCGCCACCTGAAGTAAGTTCGTAGCGACGGTGGAGCAACTCTGCATCAGCCTCAAAGTCGATGGCATCAACAGCCAAAGCGGTGTGCAACTCGCGACCCTTACCCTCTGCGTCAACTCTATCCCAGTCGTAGATGCGGTAGGTTACATCGGATGTCTGCTGCACCTCCACAACCTCGATACCTGCGCCCAGCGCATGAACCGTGCCTGCGGGAATGAAGAATACATCGCCAGGGTGCACCTCCACACGATTAAGAAGTGGCTCGAGGCGCGACTCTGCAACGGCTGCAATATACTCCTCGCGAGTGATGTTTAGGTCCTTGAAGCCGAGGTAGATAGCAGCGCCTGGCTTGCAGTCTACAACATACCACGCCTCGGTCTTACCGAAGCTATCGTGGCGCTCCATAGCGAGTTCATCATCGGGATGTACCTGCACAGAGAGCTTGTCGTTGCAGTCGAGATACTTAATCAAAAGGGGAAACTCCTCGCCATAGCGCTCGAAGTTCTCCTCACCGATAAGTTCACCCATGTATACCTCGATAATCTCATTGAGATTGTTGCCCTTGAGCATGCCATTGGCAACGACCGATACATCACCCTTAACAGATGAAAGGTCCCAGCTCTCGCCATAGAGTTTATCCTTTGCAAGGCGTGATGCGACACTACCCTTCTTCTTGAGGATTGCCTGACCGCCCCAGATGCGCTCCTTGATGCGTGGTTTGAATTTTATTGGATATAACATAGTTTCAATAGTTTAGAAGAAGTTTAGAAAAGTGTCTCAACATACTCTACTACCTCGTCAATCGAAGCGGTGAGAGGGAACACCTTGCTTGGTTTGAGGTGCCACAACTCACGACCCCTCTTTGCTGCCTCCTCGCCCGCGCCAGTGATGTTAAGCATGATGCAAACATCTTTTGCAATCTCGCCAGCCTCGACCATCTTGATGAGCGATGCTGTGGCAACACCCGCTGCGGGATTGATGTCGATGCCCTCAAGCTCCTTGAAGAGCTTACATGCACGCTTCGACTGCGCATTTGTAGCAACCATGATATTGCCACTGGTAGCCTTCAATGCATCGTAAAGACCGCCAGCGATAGCGTATGGTGGCTTACGGTTTGAGAGCACCTTAGCATCGATAAGCGCAGCATCGCGACGTGCCTTCTTCATGTCGTAGGGTAACATCTCGCGTAACTCATGAATCCATGCGTCGTACATAGGTACAAAGGGTGCATTCTGCGATACGATAAGCTTCATAAGGTTATTGCCATAGCTACCGTCCTCAATAAGGCGCATGTTTGCCTCCCATGCGGCGATGGCGCCTGTACCGCTACCTACAGCCTGGAAGTAGTAGTCAGGAATGCGGCCGATAGTAGATACGGCAGAGAGCACGGTTGTACCCATGCCATCGCGGCGTGCGATGTTCTTTGCACCACCCTCAGAGTAGAACTTTGCAGATTTAAGCGCATAGAGCGATAGGTTGATGGCGTCGTAGTAGTCGCCACCCTTCTCACAAGCGATAAGCTTCACGCAGTCGTTCAAAGGCTCGGTGAACCACAACGCATCGAGGTTGTCGTGAGGCACGGCGAGCAACAACTTAATGTTGTTCTCGGAGCAAACTTTAGCAAAGGCACGCGCAGTGTTGCCAGCCGATGCGACAACCAAAACGCGTTCCTCATCCTCGTTGATGCGACCACATACGCTATAGGCCTCTGTCTCCTTGAATGAGCATGTTGACATGCGTACGCCATGTTTGGGGCTATAACCGCTGAGCGTAATCCACAAGTTCTCAAGACCAAGGTGCTTGGCAAGGGCCTCGCTCTTGAATGTAACGGGTGCTGATGAACCCTGCAACACGCGCTTTACGGGAAGCCAGTCGCAGAACTTATAGAAGCCGTAGCTCTCGGGCTTAACATTGAGCTTCTTCGATTCGTAGTTGGCGCGAACCAAAGATGGCGCTTTGCACTCGTGGTCATCCAAAATCCAACCAGTGTCATCGAACTCACGACCCGTTGCTACGCAGGTCATCTTGTACTTCGTGGGCTTAAAGTTTTCCATATATAAAGTTTGTATTATCCGTCTGCCGATGATATGTGTTAATAAATCGTGCAAATTTACACTATTTTTTTGAAAGAATCAATAAGTACAGTTGCCTATCGAGGATAGATTTTCGAGAATAAAACCTCATTGTTAGAAAAATATTTGTATCTTTGTCTTGATTATGCGGTTATAGCATATCAACACATTAGCGACGTAAATGAAATTAAATAATACAACCATGAAAAAGAGAACTTTTTTAGCATTTGCAACCATGGCGGTTGTGCTTGCGTGCGGACTATTCGCAGCTTGTTCAGACAATGAAAAGGGCGAGGCAAAGGTTAAGCCCACCGAGACATTCGTATTTTATGTTGATTTGGAGCAGCTTGGCACAAAGAGCGCCATCAACGAGGTAATTACCGATGGCAACCGCAGCCTTATGGCTACCCTGCTCACCTCTAACAGCTACAACAACGATTGGACAGAGTATGCAAAGACTCTGCTCAAGAATCTCAGCGCTTCGGGTTTGGATACCAGCGTTCCCGTTTACGGATATGTAAATATGACTGATGAGGGCGTGGAATTTGCAACAATTGCATCGGTGTCAAGCGCAGACAAATTGGATAAGTTCATGGAGTTCTTCGCGGATGTTACAGGCGAGGATATTGAGGTATATCGCAATGGCGACACTCGTGAGTTTATGATTGAGGAGTTAGCATTTGCATATAACAACAAGCGTTTTGTTATGGTTGCAAACGACTCTGAGGCTTTTAGATACGATCCCAGCAGCTTTGCAAACAAGGCACTTAATCGCCCTGAGGCAGACCTCTCAGCATATGCAAAATATGATGTTGCGTTCGATGTAGATATTCCAAAGTGCATAGATATGGCTATCTATGAGTTGCAGCGCGAAATCGACAGTGACTATGAGTACCTTGAGTATTATGCCGATGAGTGGGAGTACGACTGGGTTATGGACTCAATTAATGAGCAGGAGCAGATGCTTGAGTATTTGAAGGATTTCAAGGGTCAATATAGTGATGACGCGCGTATCGTACAGGGTACAACATTCTTGGTCGGTAAGATTGTTGCAGAGTTATCTGTAACGGGCTACAATGGTGATATTGATATATGTAAGAAGGTATCGAACAACCACCTATCATACGTCGATAATGATGTATTGGCAGCGATGAATCTCGGTGTAAATGGCAAGAATATCTCTGCCATCCTTTCAGATAATATCAATTCGGAATATGCTGATATGTTGGGTCTTGACCGCAATGAGTTTAACATCTACTTCGGCATACTTTGCGATGCGCTTAAGTCTATCAATGGCGATATGACATTGGCGCTTAACGACGTTGAGTTCGACTATTATGATAACCCCGAGAGCGTAGATGCACTATTGGCCGTTGATGTTAACGACGACTATATCATCTCAAACATCGCACAGTTCGGCGAGGGCATCTTGACAAAGTACGACAATAACCGCTATGGCTACACCTATGACGACTTCATCTTCTCACTTGGCCAGCAGGATAATACCCTCTTCGCAACAGTCAACAACCCATTCAAGCCTATGGCTAACTCTGCATCAAGCAAGCCCTGGGCAAAGGAGCTTGCTAAGGGCTACGGCTATTTTGTGGTTGACATCGACAACATCATCGCAAACCGCAATATTGCCCCCATCTATCGCTCAGCACTTGAGGAGATGGGCTCATCGGCAAATAATGTAAACAAATTTGTGGAGTCGTTCAGCTATGCTTATGTCACTATAAACACACCAACATCAGTGCAGATGGTAGTAGCATTTGACGACAAGAATACTAACTCACTCGAGCAGATTGTTAAGCAGGTTGTTCCTATTGCAATGAGCGAGTTGACTCGTGAGTTATTCTAATAATATAAGAGCAAAGTGAAAGAGATAAGACTCAATAATGTTGTGCCAGAGATATTCGCCAATCGCAGCGATATATCCTCGGATATTTGGCTCAACGATGTTGTTTTAGAGCGAGGCAAAAGCTACCTTATCGAAGCAGCATCGGGCACGGGTAAGTCGTCATTATGCAGCTACCTCTATGGTCAGCGTGGCGACTATAGAGGAGTTATATCGTTTGATGGCGAGGATGTCATGAAGTATGACATCAACCGCTGGTGTGACATACGCCAGCAGAACATCTCCATACTCTTCCAGGATCTGCGCCTCTTTGGTGAGCTTACTGCGTTGGAGAATGTTGAGATAAAGAATCGCATCACCAAACACCGCACACAACAGCAGATTGAGTCATGGTTCGAGGAGTTGGGCATCGGCGACAAGCTCAAAGCCCGCATCGATAGAATGTCATATGGCCAGCAGCAGCGTGTGGCCCTAATCCGCGCCTTGTGTCAACCCTTCGACTTCCTGTTCCTCGACGAGCCCATCTCACACCTCGATGACCGAAATAGCGACATCATGCGCGATATCATCCTTCGCGAGGCAGGGGCTGCGGGTGCTGCGGTTGTGGCGACATCCATCGGCAAGCATATGAATATAGACTACGATAAAACATTGAGCCTATGAAACTAATATGGAAATTATTGCGTAAGCATATCAGTGTTTTTGAGTTAGCCGTATTCTTCACAGCTAACCTTATCGGCATGGCAGTAATCTTGGCTGGCGTGCAGATATATAGCGACTTTAGTCCAATGCTTATGGGCGATAAACCTATCGTAGGAAGCGACTACATGGTTATTTCTCGCCCCGTTGAGCGCGTTGGCAACGACACCCCAAAGATCTCTGTCGAGGAGATTGATGCGCTACGAAATGAGGCATTTGTCGAAGACCTTGGCGTCTTTGCTTCATCAAAGTATAGAGTGGATGGTGGAATAGACTTCAAGGGTCGAAAACTCTCTACGATGATGTTCTTCGAGTCTGTGCCCAATGAGTTTATTGATGTAGATAGCGAGGATTGGCATTTTGAGGAGGGTGACGATGTCATCCCCATTATCATACCACGCAACTACCTTAACCTCTACAATTTTGGCTTTAGCCAAACTCAGGGACTACCCAGCATTACGGAGGACATGATTAAGCGCGTGGAGCTAACCATCAGAATATCTGGCAACGGATATATGGACTATTTCAAGGGTTATGTCGTTGGTTTCTCAGATCGCCTAAATACAATCCTTGTGCCTATGTCATTTATGACATGGGCTAACGATTACTACTCTACGGAGCAAAGCGATGATGCCACGCGCCTGATTCTTAAAGTGCAAAACCCCAGTGCGCCAGAAATTAGTGAGTATCTCGACAAGCACGGCTATGTGGCAGAGGACAAACCCGCTGAAAGTAGTAAGGCACTTTTCCTGCTTCGAGTATTTGTCGTGGTAATCATTGGCATAGGTTTGCTTTTCAGTGTGTTATCTATAATCATCCTCACGCTTAGCATATACTTGCTATTGCAGAAGAATGTAGATAAACTCGAGAACCTTGTGCTTGTTGGCTATAAACCCGCGACAGTTGCCATGCCATATATACTTATGACTATGATACTAAATGTTAGCATCTACCTAATCAGCATCGTAGTAGTATCGTATGGCCAGGGCCTATATATGGACTATGTTAGCAGTCTCTTTGGCATGACACTCCAATCATCTCCCGCAACCTCAATTATTGTGGGACTGATGCTCACGGCTGTTATCACGCTCTTCAACTTCTTTATCATACACCGCAAGATAGCTGAAATTTCGCGCAAGAGATGCTAATACGATTGGCAGAACATAGGGATGTAGAGGCTGTAATGTGCATTGTGTACACTGCACAAGAGTCGTTGCGTGAGTTAGGCATCGACCAGTGGCAAAATGGCTACCCTTCGGCAGATGTCATAGCCAAGGATATAGCCAATGGTGTGGGTTATGTGGCTTGCACAGAGGAGGGCAAGGTCATAGGCTATGAAGCGGTTGTACTAACGGGCGAGGAGGCATATGCTCAGATTGCCGATGACAGGTGGCACACCTCAAACAAATATGTCGTTGTGCACCGCTTGTGTGTACACCGAGATTCGCGACGTAGTGGCATAGCTATCGAACTAATCCGTTTTGCCGAGGAGCACGCCCTAAAGCATGGCATCAGCGACTTTCGCATCGACACACACGAGGGCAATATACGCATGCTTGCAATGCTCAACAAATTGGGCTTTGAGCACGTTGGCGCCATCCGCTACGACAGTGGCTTACGCGAAGCATTTGACTTAAAGATAAGTAGTAAATAATAGAATATAACTACCAAAGTAATGGCAAGTTACCTACAAGTAGAAAACATCTCAAAATCATATGGCGACAGAGTGCTATTTAGTAATATCAGCTTCAATATCAACGAGGGTGATAAGATTGCACTTGTCGCACCCAATGGTACAGGAAAGTCCTCTCTATTGAAAATATTGGCGGGTATTGAGCACTCCGACCGAGGTGGCGAGGTCAAGTTTATGCGCGACATTCGTGTGGCGTTCCTCGACCAGAACACAGCATTCAACCCCGATAACACAATTTTTGAGGAGGTATACGCTCGCATGAGCGACCTCTCGCCCGCAATCGTTGAGTATGAGCAAGCCGTAGAGAGTGGCGACACCAAGCGACTTGAGCGCGCTATTGCAGCTATGGATGCGGCAGATGGCTGGTCTATGGAGCAGAACATACGCCAGGTGCTGACATCGTTGAAGTTAACGCGCTTAAATCAACCAATGCGTGAGCTCTCAGGCGGCGAGGCAAAGCGTGTGGCATTGGCGTGTATGATGCTTCAGAATGCCGACTTCCTCATCATGGATGAGCCCACCAACCACCTCGATATCGATATTATCGAGTACCTTGAGGGCTATCTTCAGCGTTCACGATGTACCCTGCTCATGGTTACTCACGACCGCTACTTCCTCGACCGCGTATGCAACACCATTATGGAGATTGACCGCGGTGGACTATACGCCTATCGTGGCAACTACACCGAGTACCTCGAGAAGCGCGAGGAGCGTTACGCAAATATGCAGGCGGAGATTGATAAGTCGCGAAACCTGATGCGCAGAGAGTTGGAGTGGATACGCAGTACGCCACAGGCCCGCACTGGTAAGGCCCGTTATCGTGTCAATGCCTTCTACGACCTCAAGGAGAGGGCATCGGTGAGCCTCGCTACCTCGAATGTCGAGATTGATGTTGCCACATCGCGTCTCGGACGCAAGATTATAGACTGCATGGATGTAAACCTCTCGTTCGAAGGTCGCAAGATGCTTGACAACTTCTCATACAAGTTTACGCGTGGCGAACGCATCGGTATCGTAGGCTCAAATGGAGTGGGTAAGACAACCTTCCTAAACCTCATGGCTCAAGTTATCGCTCCCGACTCTGGAGTTATTGAGCATGGCGAGACCTTGCGCATCGGTTACTACTCGCAGCGCGGTATCGCATTCAAACCTGGTCAGACAGTTCTGGAGTGTGTGCAGGATATTGCGGATGTAGTTAAGGCATCGGATGGTCATGCCATATCGGCTACGACATATCTCAATCGCTTTCTCTTTCCACACGAGACGTTTAATAAGCGCGTGGATATCCTAAGCGGTGGTGAGCAGCGCCGTCTCTATTTGCTGACAGTACTTATGCGCAACCCTAACATGCTTATCCTCGATGAGCCTACCAACGACCTCGATATCATGACGTTGAACGTCTTGGAGGAGTATTTGCAGGAGTTTCAGGGATGCCTTCTTATCGTATCGCACGACCGCTACTTCCTCGATAAGAGCGTCGACCATATCTTCGTATTCGAGGGTGAGGGTCGCATTAAGGACTTCGTGGGCAAGTATAGCGAGTATCGCGAATTTATGAAAGAGAAGGAGGACGAGGAGCGTGCAAAGCAACGCAATGCGACACCCGCAAAGCCTCAACAACAGCGCACACACGACACCTCGAAGCGTAAGTTATCGTATAAGGAGCAACGCGAGCTGGAGCAGATTGAGGTAGACCTCGCAGCGCATGGCGCAGAGCGTGCGGAGTTGGAGGCAGAGCTCTCGTCAGGCACACTCCCCTACGACCGCATTACCGAAATCTCGAAGCGCATAGAGGAGCTCGTATCGCTTATTGACGAGAAGGAGATGCGCTGGTTGGAGTTAAATGAATAGTTTAGGTTGCATGATATAACATCTTATAAAACAAGATGCCGTCGAGAGTTCGACGGCATCTGTTCGTTTAAGCCTGCAACCATTTATGCTTGGCTACGCTGTATATTGGAACAAGGGGCAGAATGATTGGCGTGCGCTTGATGTATGCCTGGAACTCAGGGTCGTTGCCATAGACCTCTGACTGGCGAATCTCAAGGCGACGAGCACCGCTAAACATCACATATACAATGCCAATATATCCAAGCGAAGCAATCACCCACTGTCCTACG
Organism: Alistipes sp.; assembly: GCA_045634725.1. GTDB lineage: Bacteria > Bacteroidota > Bacteroidia > Bacteroidales > Rikenellaceae > Alistipes. The sequence goes on from JAZRAT010000023.1 coordinate 22,344, forward strand.
CTACAGCAAGAACCGAAGCATACGACGAAACTACCAGTCCACATCAATACTTCGCCAAAGTAGTTGGGGCAACGCACGATGCGATACAAGCCATGGCTAACAAAGCGGTTGGGGTTAATCTTTTTTGAGGCACTCTTCTGGGCATCGGCAACCATCTCGATAAGGACACCCAGAGCCGCGGTAATAGCACCACCCCACATCCACCACTCATTTACCACAGCACCATCAGCAAGGTTAGCAAGGTATAATGTAGCAGGGCTTATCTGACCAACATAGAGCAATGCACACGAGATCCAAATCATAAGCATCACGAAGAAGGGCTTACGCTTCGAGATCTCGGGCTGGTAGAGTATCTTCTTATACGACGCAGACTTACGCTCTCTGATAAGCAAATACATCGCCAAGCGAATGCCATAGATAAATAGCACTCCGAGAAGAATTGCCGAGGGAATGGTCAAGCTATCGCGGAAGATAATAGCCGTAGCCGCAGCGAGTGCCGAGATTGAGAGGCCGTAGCCAATGCTGAAGAAGTAGACGAAATAGATCCAGCCTACTGCTGAAATGGCAAATGATATTGCCAAGAGTATCCATAGATGTTCCATAGTGGGTAAAAGGTTTAGTTTATCTATTAAATCGTTACATCATATTCCGAGCCGTAACTACTTGTCAGTGTGAGTAAAACTGAAATATTTCGCCGCCATATAACTATACACCGCAACGATAACCGTCGTAAGCATCTTTGCAATAGTTGGCCACACATGACACATATCAACAAAGAGCTTCATCAATGCGTAGTTCAGGAGTATTGAACCAACCACCGACAGTGCATAACGGAATAGTTGCTTTGTAGTGCGTTGCTGCGTAGCGCGAAAAGCAACGTAGCGATTGAGCAGAAAACCCGTAAAAAAGGTTATCGGAAAGACAATGATTAGAGCTGCGATATGGGGTGAAATCACAACTATACCCAGGTCGACATTGCTTTCGAGTACGACATAGTGGTATATCAAAAAATACCACAACGTGTCGAGTGCCATATTGGCTGCACCACAAAGAAAATACCCGAATATTTGACGTGATATAACACGCTCTAAAGGTTTGATATAGAGCGCATCAATCAACGATATTAACATTCGGGAAAGCGACATGTGCTACTGATATTTTTTAGGGGTGAATATCCACATATTCTCTATATCGTGGCCATGCTCACGCATAAACTTCACACAATCCTCGCGGTCAGCACTGCCATATACCGCTACAGCATACATCTTGCCCAACGTGAAGATATCGCATTGGACACCTTCATGCTTGGTCATAAGTGCATCCTTGGCAATGTTGGCATTCTGCTCTGTTGAGTAGCTTCCCGCAACAACCCAATGGCGGATATCTCCGCTCTGCGTCCAATCGTCCACCACCTCGCTTACTTCATGTTCAGCAACCTCGATGGTCTCCTCGGGAGCAACCTCTTCAATCACCTTCTCTATGACAATCGTCTCCTCCACCTCTGCGACATTTGACGCGATGGTGTTCTGTTGTTCGGCAGTTTTCTGACCAACCTCCTTCGTATCTTTAAAGAAGAACCATGCCGCAGCGCCAAACACTACTCCTACACCGATGAACGTTGAGATCAGGGCAATTACAGTTGCACTCCCCTTATTGTGACGATTGATTTTAATTGGTGCCGTTGTGGGGGTTAACTGAGTCATAAACTCACCATCTGCAACAAAGCTCTTATGGCGCAATATACCTACGCCTTCAATTGTGAGCGTCGACTCTACACGCACCTTATCCAACCAACGCGAGTATATATCCTCGGCAGAAGTGCCATCTACACCCGCCTCGCGTGCGATAACATCAACCAAAGATGTCGCATAAGCGCTCGACGAGAACTCCACGGTGTACGATGGTGGAAGCACCATGCCTCCCGATGTCAACTCGGCACTCTTGCGCACAACAGAGAGCGTACCAACGTCAGGAAGATGGACCGCTCGCTCTACGACAAGCGTGTTGTATATAATGTTATTAACCTCGTTTACCATGGTTATTATCGCTTGTTTTTCTTCTTTGCCTCACTTGCATAGAAGCGGTTTGCGTTTGCCACCACTGCATCGACATCCGCAACTGCGGGACGCTTAAGTGCAACGGCAATCATCACCACGCCAAGGACGATGAATGGAATACTCAACAACTGACCCATATCGAGAGGCAAGATATCCTCAAATGCCACCTGACGCTCCTTGCAGAACTCTATGAAGAAGCGCGAGAGGAAGATGCCAATCATCGCCACACCGAAGAGTAAGCCTGGGCGACGACGACCCAAATCCTTGCGGTAGTAGAGCCACAGGATGAACAAACTTACAAGAATATAGCACAACGCCTCGTAGAGCTGTGCGGGGTGGCGTGCAGGAACATCAGCAAGGTCGAGATATCTATCCTCCATGCAACGAGGGAACACAAAACCCCAAGGCATGTCGGCTGGCATGCCCACAATCTCGGAGTTAAAGAGGTTGCCCAGGCGGATAATTGCACCACTCAAGGGGGCAACGATAGCGATGCGGTCGAGACCCCACACGAAGGGTAGACGATTTCGCTTGCAGAATATCCATATACCAAGGAAGATGCCCAACGTAGCACCATGACTTGCCATACCGCCATCACGGATGCCAGTGATTATCTCAATAGGATTTTTATAGAAGTACCAGAAGTCGCCATCTACGCCATAGAAGAGGCAATGGCCAAGACGGGCACCTACGAATGTGCCAAGCACAATCCAAATGAATGCAGACTCCAAGGTCTGGGGAGGAAGACCCTCGCGCTTGAAGGTGAAGTGACAGATGCGCTCAGCAGCCAAGATTGCCACTGCCCACATGAGACCATACCAGCGGATGTCGAAGTCGCCGATTTGGAAGAGAGTAGGATTCCAATCCCAAGTAATAGATAAGATATTCATAGTCTTGTGTTTTAATTCGTTTTATTGAAGTTATGCTTTAACTTACGAGTATCGCCATACGGGCAATCACTCGCCAAACATAGCAGATGTCGCTCTTGTTTACAACAACATCGGGAGCCTCCACCCTATCGTAGGCCACAAGTCGCCATTGCTCTGTAGCGCCCTTGACACAACGAATCTTGCGCCAAAGCACCTCGTTATCCAATACGATAAGATACTCATTACCCTGCACCATATCCTCGACCTTGACACGCTTGAGAAAAAGGTCTGTGGCGGCAGTGCCTGGCAACACCATGGAGTGCGCCTTGATTCTTACAACGACATCGCAGTCACAGCTATATGGCAACTGATACTTACCGAGCTTTAGGCGCTTCTCCCCCTGATTAAGGAGTTGTTCTACGCCCTGCTCATAGAATGGCACTACGCTTTTATCCGAAACATTATTGAGCAACATATCACCGACACCCGACAATAGCCAAGTGGGGTTAATCTCGGGAAAGCGAGCAGTGATACGCTCCACAAGCTCTTCTGAGATGCCGAATGCACCGCGCTTGATGTGGTAGATATTCTCGGAGCGTTGCATGCCAATATGAATAGCAAAGGCGTTTGCATTCATCTGCACATACTCCAACACTCGCTCTAGACGCTCCCAGTTATTATACTTATTAGTCATATTACCACAATTTAATGTTGTCAACGAGCCATTGCAAACCAAAAGAGTGGTACACACCCCTTAATTAAAAAATAAATCGTATCTTTGTGCCACGGCTCCGTAGTTCAATGGATAGAATTTAAGATTCCGGTTCTTACGATGAAGGTTCGAATCCTTTCGGAGTCACAATCGTGGCGTAGCATAATTTGCTGACGCCATTTTTTTTGTGCACCCACCACCCATCTACATAGGGCAAAGATACAATATTTTTCTTAGATTATCACACATTATTTATAAAATATGCGATTTGCGATATTCCCATTATTTTCGTATGTTTGCAAAGAAATGGAGTAAACAACATGGGAAATATAAAGAGTGAAAAACGTGTGGTTAGCCACATGATTAGACTATACTGCAAGCATAGGTTGAAGTGCAGTGAGATGCCACAGGAGTACAAGGATCTCGAGGTGTATGCACATATGAGGCTCGACGGATGTAAATTTGGAGATATGAAGCCAGCATGCAAGCGTTGCCCTATTCATTGCTATCGACCTGATATGCGCCAAAAGATTAGGGATGTGATGCGCTGGGCTGGCCCGCGAATGCTGATATGCGACCCCATCGCAGCCATAAAACACCTTTTTAATAAATAATGTAAAAAAAATAGCGGTTGCGATGTTACAATCGTGACCGTTGTTCGTTATATAGATAGAAACAAAACCACAAACTTTGAAGACCGAAGCACAATACATAGAGTTCATTAACTCACTACGCGACACGGTGTATCGCCTGGCTCGAAGCATCATAACGGATGAAATCGAGGCGGAGGATATTATGCAGGATGTCTTCGAGAGGGTCTGGAGGGCCCGCGACGCAGTGCTTGCAAGCCAATATCCCCGAGCCTATGTTTGTCGCATGGCACACAACCTCGCCATCGACCGACAGCGAGCACGACAACGAGCGCAGAGCTTCATAGGCACGGAGAGAACAACACCAATAGCCGATGGTGATAGTGAGACAACTACAAACGATATGGCAACACTCACTCGCAAACTAATGGCGGAGCTACCTGATAAACAACGCATAGCGATACATATGCGAGATGTCGAGGGCTACGAGATTGAGGAGATAGCCAACCTACTTGAGTGTGACGAGGCAAGCGTGAGAGTAAACCTTTCAAGAGCAAGAAAGAGTATTAGAGAACAATTAATCAAACTAATGAACTATGGAGTTAAGTAGAATTAAAATATTAGTTGACAAGTACTTCGAGGGCCTCACCTCATTAGAGGATGAGCAGGAGCTTGCACGCTACTTTGCCCAGACCGAAGATATCCCCGAAGAGTATCAAGTTGTAAAGATGATGCTCGGAGCATTTGACACTTTGAGCCACGAAACTCCAAATAGAGAGGTTAAAGTGAATGTTGAGACCAAGCGCCGTAACACCTTTACTTTAAATATAAAGTGGATGGCAGGCATAGCAGCCACAGTAGCAATCCTTATCGGAGTGACAATAACGCTTAACCCCAAAAGCGACATCATAGAGACTCAAAGGGAGGTTGCACCCGAATATATTTGTTATGTCAATGGCGTTAAGGTTGAAGATGATGAATTAGCATATGCCGAGGCAAATAGAATACTCGGCAGCCTATCGGAAGATGTGCAGTTGGCAATGGCAGAGGTTAATCGATTAACACACTATACTATAGTAAAATAAACACCTGAAACTAAACTAATTTAGAACACTATGAAACGACTTTTCACAATAATAGCACTTGCGCTACTCATGACAAGTGTGGCATATGCCCAGGAGGTCACAACCGAGGGACAAGAGATGGTAGTGTATCTCGATAGCGAAGGCAACAGCTCCATATCATCAAACAATGGTAACCTTAGCATCATGCTCAATGGCTCTCGCTTTGAGATTGGCAACGGCAAGATTGAACATATCGAGGTGACAACCATCAAGAAGCCACAGCGCGCATACTTCGGTTTTATGGGACTCGACTCTCCCTCATTTAACCATATCGCCTGGTTCGAGATCGGTGCAAATACCTTTGTTCAGACCGACTACTCAATGTATTCACCCGAAGATGCCAATGCGCTGATGTTCAGCAGTACTAAGAGCATAAACTACTCGTTCAATGTAGGTACACTCAATGTACCATTTACACAGAGTCGCTCGATTGTGTTTTCTATGGCATTTGGCTTTACGCTTGAGGATTATGCCTTCAACAGCAGCAACACCTTTAAATATATTGACGGCATGATGCGCCCCGTACCCTTGGAGGGTAATATCAAGAAGTCAAAGTTTAGCACATCATACTTCCACATCCCGATGATGCTCGACTGGAATATCAAGCACAACTTCTTCATAGCAGCTGGCGTAAACCTCGATATCTTGATGGCTACAAGTACGAGATACAAGTTCCCCAGAACAACTGTTCAGGATAAGGTAACGGTTAATCCCATTCAGGTTGGCGCAACAGCACGCATCGGATGGAAGCGACTCTATGGCTATGTTAACTACTCATTCGTCGACCTCTTCCGCGAGGGTACAGGCCCTAAGGGCAAGCGACTGAGTGCAGGTATGGGTATTTGGTTCTAACTAAAAACTACTCGACATGAAACGACTTATAATATTATTAACCATTCTATTGCCTCTTACAGCAATAGCTCAAACTCCAACCTTTGAATCACTATTCAAGGAGTACTCTACCAAGGAGGATTGCACGACAATCAACATATCAAACACCATGCTTAAGTCGATGGAGGTAAGCATCGAGGCCGAGTATATGCAGGTGATAGCCGTAGAAAACAAAGCTTTAGTCTCCACCTTTCGTAGCCAGGTTGACGAGGTGCTGACTGGACTTGAAGTATTGATGGCCGTAAATAACGGAGGCGAGTCCGTAAAGATATGTCAGTATTCGGACGAGAACGATGGAGTAGTAGAGATCTACATAATGGCATCGAGTGGCGATGAGTGTATACTAATGCACATCATTGGCAAGAACCTCGAATTGAGCAACATGACCTCAATAATGAACATGCTTTAACAACTAAAAATTAATTTATATGAAACGTTCTATTTTATTAGTATTGATGATGTTGCCTATTATGGCAATGGCGCAACTTCCACACTTTGCAAAGCTCAATGAGAAGTACAATGGCATGGAGGGTGTGACTGCGATGACAATCAACAAACAGATGCTCGCGATGTTTGTGGGTGGCAATGCCGAATTTGACTTTATTGATGAGATACAGATACTTCTTAGCGAGGATGCAGGTGTTGCAAAAAGCATCATTAAAGATGCAAAGAAGGCCGTTAAGAAGAGTGATCTCGCAGAGTTGATATCCGCCAACGATGATGGCGCTACATTTACAATCTACACGAAGGGCGAGAGTGACATCATCACAAACATCGTCATCGTGATTGAGAATGAAGACCCCTCTGGCTTTATCGTTATCACAGGCGATATTCCTCAAGAGAAGATTAGCGAGGTCGTAAAGATTGCAAATATGTAATCGACATTATAATAAAAAGATAATAGCCGCCAATTAAACTAAATTGGCGGCTATGTTTTTGATATTTTCACTATAGTTTAGGCCAGATTGTTGGTGGCTGAATTGACACCCATTCCGCACCATTACCTCGCGAAGTGCAAGTTATGCGCACGGCTTTAATTGGGCGCGAAGGGTACTCAATATAGAACATACCACAATCCAACTCACCCACTCGCTCAAAGCTCACGCCATCGTAGCTAACCTCCACATATCCATTCTCAAAGGTATAGCGGGGAAGCTGAAAGTTGCCCGTTGCCACCTTCATTCTACGACACGAAACGGGTTGTTCAAAGATAAACATCACCCAATCTCCCGCATCGCCAGCACGCGTGGTGCGAGCAATACGACCATAGCCTTCGGCCTTGTCGAACGAGAACTTATCGCTATCGTTCATCGATGAGGTAATATTGAATACGGGCGTGATGGTCTTAAAATGAGACGTAACACCAGCCTCGGGAGAGCATGCCTTACCACGACGTGAAACAAAGCAATACTCCGCAGGGTTGTCTGTGATAATTGGAGCCGTGTACAACATCTCAACACCCATAGGTTCACGACGATAGAACACATCACTTCCATCATCAGTTGAAGTTGTTAATACCCCATCTTTATACTCAACCTTAGGTGGCATAAGTCGATATGCCACACCCATCGCATCGAGTCTATTATAGTGTTCAACCATCTTTGCGTAGAACGCCTCCGCATCTCGCTCATCGCCGTCCACCCATGCTATCTCACTAAGTGCCACCACGCGGGGAAATGTTTGATAGTGCAAGTAGTCGGGCCTCTCAGGCTCATGCGACGCATAGAGCTCGCTAAAAAAAGAACCCTCAAAGCCAAGGACATTCACCTGTTCGGCCTCCGTAAAACCTTGTGATGCGAGCGTGAAATTATAGACTTTAGTCCAATCAAAGATTGCCGCCCAGTCGTGACCCGGCTCGCGCGCAGACTGCTTCATATCAAAATAGAAGAACTGACCAGGCATGACAATAGTGCTATAGTTCGAGGCCGAAGTACGACACTCCTTGACACCCTCCCAACCATAAACGCGTGTATCGGCCGAGAGCTTGCCGCCATCAATAGCCTCATTCCACACCGCAGCCTTCTTGCCATGCTGTGCAAGTATATCTGTCAAACGCGACATAAAGTATTGCTGTAATTCAACAGTGCTATTCATGCCATTTTCATGCATTAACGTCTGACAATGTGGACATCGCTTCCATTGCGACATATCGACCTCGTCGCCACCAATATGTATATACTCTGCGGGAAAGAGTTCACACACTTCGCCTAAAATATCTGCAAGTAGTTCATAGTTCTCCTCACGCGAAGCACAAAATGCCGAGCGAGTATCATAGCCAAACGAAGCACTGTTTTTTCGCGTATAATCGCACAATATCTCGGGGTGCATGGTCGCCATACAGAGACTATGACCTGGCAAGTCTATCTCGGGGATAACCTCAATGTTACGGACTGCTGCATAGGCAATTATCTCGCGCATATCTTCCTGAGTATAGTAACCACCCCACTTTTCATTCCATTTGCCATAACGTGGCCAAATATGACTATCGCCACCACGGAAACCACCAACCTCAGCAAGCTCGGGATGCGACTTAATCTCTAGGCGCCAGGCCTCGTCGTCGGTAAGGTGCAGACGTAGTGAGTTAATCTTATGATATGCCAAGAGGTCGATAAAACTCATCACTGCCTCCTTATCCATCCATGTGCGACAGACATCGAGCATAAAACCTCGATGCTCAAAGCGTGGCGAGTCGCTAATCTCACAACATACAACATCTGCACTTCCCGTTAGACCGCCATTATAGACATCAGCGGGCAGCAACTGCATGAGCGTTGCCACACCATTAAAGACTCCGCCATAGTCGCCACCGCAAATGGTAATACCATCCTCTAACACGAAAAGTCGATACTCCTCTAGCTTTAGATTCTCATCTATAACAAGCTTAATATCACCATGATTAGTTGATTTGGTTAAACCTATTTCTGCGACGCAATAATCGACCAATGGCTGAAGTTCCGCATGATATGTTGAAATGGTTGTCTTTGGCGATATGGTATAATTACCCTCTCCGACATCAACACTACGAGGCGTTGGAATGATTATAGGCTCATGTGCATAACCAGCAACATGAGCCATAACCAAAACAATTGCAAAAAACACTCGCTTCATAAGCCTACCTTACACGCAACTTCTGACCGATACGAAGAATCGACGTAGACTTAATGCCACTTAGTTGACAGATGCGCGACACCGACGTGCCATATTTACGCGCAATAGCACCAAGCGTGTCACCCGAGCGCACAGTGTGGTACTGCACCGCAGCGGCAGCCTTGCGCTCTGCCTCCTCCTGCTTTGCCACGTCTTCCTCGTCGCCGAAGTCCTGCTCATATTTTGAGTAAATACTAAAATGACGACGCTTCAAGAGCAACTCATCGCGGCGCAGATTACCATTAGCAAAGTCAATAAGGCGCTCAGGATCAAACGACTGGCCCTTATATCTCACCTCATAGTGGAGGTGTGGGCCAGTACTACGACCTGTGCTACCACCCAAACCAATCTGCTGACCAGCAACCACCCAGTCACCAACCTCGACATCACGCTGAGAGAGGTGTGCATAATAGGTTTCAAGACCGTTATTGTGTCTGATAACCACGAGGTTACCATAGTCACCCGCAGCCTTTGACACACGCACCTTGCCGTCAAATGTAGCATAGATGGGGTCACCCGTCTTTAGACCGATATCCAAACCCTGGTGGGCACGACCACGACGCGGACCATAGCGTGAGGTGATACGACCTATATATGGATAGTGGTAACTCTCCAATGAGTCCACAAGACGTATTGCCGTAGCCTCGGGTAGAGAGTCGAGTTCCACATCTCTATATGCATGGATATTTGTTGTATCCCAATGGTCATTAAACACCTCGGGATCGTTCTTATAGTCCTCTGCGAGAATGTATCGCCATGTGTTGTCATTAAAGAGCACGATGCTCAATGCGCTATTGGCCGTAGGTAATGTGTCGATTACCGCCACCTTGCCAAGAGTGCGCACTGGCTTAACGGGAATTGGTTGCTCCTTAGCAGTGTTACGCAACGAGTCCGCAGCAACTTTTACACTGTCAGCCGACTGAGCAAAAGCAGTTGATGCAACAAGCGTTAAAACACTTAAAACGTATAATTTAATAGAATTCATCTAAACTATTTTATATGGTCTATTTAGACTCCTTGATCATATCCTCAGCAAGCTCCAACTGGCGATAAAAGTCCTCGCCAAAGGCGCGAATAATAGGCTCTTTCAAACCCTTATACACAGGCAAGCCAAGTTTCTTTCCACACTCACGCGCCGAGCCACACACCGCCCAGCGATGGTAGTTCAAACCTGCACTACCATTACGGAAGCGAGCCACACGAATGGGATACAAGTGACACGAAATGGGCTTAATAAATGAGCACTTACCCTCACGATAAGCGCGCTCAATAGCGCAGAAGGTGATACCATCCTCCTCAAAGGCGTAGGCACACGCAGCATTGTCAACCAAAGGTGTTGTGTAGTCGCCATCGGCATCTACAACCATAAAGCCCTGCTCCTCAATTACGGCGCGACCCTCCTCGGTCATATAGGGGGCGTAGTTCTCCCACTCCTCCTCAAGGATGTCTACCTCGTCAATATCGAGCGGTGCACCAGAGTCACCTTCCACACAGCAGATACCCTTACACTTTGACAAATCGCAACAGAAATTCTCGCGCAAGATATCAAGGCTAACTATCTTATCATCAATCTCTATCATGGCGTTATCTATTAAGGGTTATAGATATCCTTATAGCGGAACGAAAGGATCTCGTAGACCATGTCGTGTAGCTGCTGAGCCTCCTCATTATCGGGATTAATGGCCTTCGCTTTATTAAAGTCGTTGATAGCCTTACCCCACTCATTATGCTGGAAATAGCACTTTCCGCGCTCAATGTATAGTACATCACGCTCGTCGCCACCCTCAATCATAGATGTAAGGCGCACGATGCGTCCTGCGGGTGTCCACAACTGATTCTTTACAATATAGTCCGATACCGAAGGGCTCACCATAGCCGAGATATCCTCGCCGCGCTCCGCCTTACCACGAACCTCGGTTGAAGAGAACTCCACGAATGGTGCATCCTCAAGAATGGTTACCCTATCGGCGAACTTCTCAACCTCGTAACCCTTGCGTGGGTAGACGTAGATTTTATACTCGTTCAAGATGCGCTCATAGTCCTTCCACTCATCAAAGCGCGCCCAGATGTCGCTGCCTGTGATGATTGAAAACTCCATATCTGCACCATGATTATCCTTGAGGTAATCAAGGGTATTAATTGTATATGAAGGCTTTTCGAGAACAAACTCCACAACCGATGGCAATATGCGCTCGGGGTAACGAGACTCCTTGCATGCCATCTCCACCATCTCATATCTTGTATACTCGGGTGTCTGCAACACATCGGCCTTGAATGGATTTTGTGGCGAGATAACAAGTGCCACCTGATCCGCCAAGCCCTTATCGAGTGCATACTCCGCGAGTGCTATATGTCCATTGTGTATTGGGTCAAAAGAACCGAAATACAACAACATACGCGTCTTCATATCGTGTTTTACTTTAAGAAATTATTAATAATTGTTGTAGCCTCGTCAACTGCCACATCCAGGACATCGTTGACCACTACATGATCAAATTCAGGAGCCTTTGTTATTTCGAAGTCTGCCTTTGCAATACGCTTGAGGATAACCTCCTCGCTATCGGTACCACGACCACGCAAACGGCGCTCCAACTCCTCCACTGATGGAGGCATGATAAATACCGAGCAGGCATCCTCACCAAAAAGGCGCTTGAGGTTGATGCCACCAATAACATCCACATCGAAGACAATCACATTACCCTTCGACCAGATGCGCTCCATCTCACTCTTGAGTGTGCCGTAGCAGGTGCCAGCATATACCTCCTCCCACTCAACGAACTCGTCACGCTCCACTCGCTCACGAAACTCCTCGTTTGTGAGGAAGTAGTAGTCCACACCATGCTGCTCCTTACCGCGTGGAAGGCGCGATGTGGCAGAGATTGAGAACTCGAACTGTGGGAAACGCTTCAAAAGCTCGCGAACTATAGTCGTCTTGCCCGAACCACTTGGGGCTGAAAATATCACTAATTTACCCATACTTGCACGCTTTATAAAATATTGAGTACCTGCTCCTTAATCTTCTCGAGCTCATCCTTCATCTTAACTACCAAGCGCTGCATGTTTGCCTCGTTTGACTTCGAGCCCATGGTGTTAATCTCACGACCGAGCTCCTGTGCGATGAAGCCGAGCTTGCGACCTGGAGCCTCCTCCTCGGCTGCCACCTCGCGGAAGTAGTTGCAGTGGTTATCGAGGCGCACCTTCTCCTCGGTGATGTCGAGCTTCTCGATGTAGAATATCATCTCCTGCTCGAGGCGGTTGTTATCGACCTCAAGCTGCAGCTTCTCGATGTTCTCGCGAATACGATTCTTGATTGTCTCAACGCGCGCACCCTCGAACTGCTCCACTTCGTGGCGATACTTCTCAATAAGGTCGATGCGACCCAAGAGGTCAGCGATAAGGATTGCGCCCTCCTGAATGCGGAAGTTATTCAACTCATCACACGCAGCCTTTGTAGCCTCGATGATTGCAGCGAGCTCCGCCTCCGACACCTCGCGCTCCTCGCTTGTGATAACATCGGGCATGCGTAATATCGCTTTAAGGAAATAGTCGCTATCGGCAATCACTGCATTTTCTGCGCACACCTCACGCAGTTCCTTGGCATAGGCCTTGAATGCCTCGCGGTTGATATGTGCAGAGGTCTCGGCTGTAGCTGCCTCGAACGACACGAAGCAGTCCACCTTACCACGCTGCAACTCGCGAGTGATGATGCTACGCATCTCGGCCTCGGCAGCGCGATATTTGCCTGGCAACTTGATAGATAGGTCGAGTTGCTTCGAGTTTAGTGAGCGTAGTTCCACGCGTATCTTTTTGTCGTCTACAGTGGCCTCGCCTTTACCGAAGCCCGTCATTGACTTTATCATAGTTTCAATAGTTTTGATACGATTATTTCAATCTACAAAGATACAAAACTATCTCACAATATCAAAAAGTTTGAGCGGGTAAATAGAAAAAATAGTAATCGCATATAAATGCGTCGTATCTATTTAGAATCGCGACGATATTGTATAGTATATAAAAGAGCCCCACGGGGATTACCGTGGGGCCTTGCTGTAGATGCGTCGCAGATACGACGCTAGCTTATGAAGTTATTACTCCTCGAAAGAGTGAATAACTACGCCTGAACGCAACTTAGGCTCGAACCATGTAGTCTTGGGAGGCATGATGTTGCCAGTGTCTGCGATATCGAAGAGCTGCTGCATTGATACAGGGTACAACGCGAAAGCAACCTTCATCTCGCCGCTGTCAACACGCTTCTGCAACTCGCCCAAACCACGGATACCGCCTACGAAGTCGATACGCTTTGAAGTACGGAGGTCAGCGATGCCGAGAACCTTGTCCAAAACGAGGTTAGAGAGAACTGATACGTCGAGAACGCCGATAGGATCATTATCATCGTAAGTACCCTCCTTAGCAGTCATAGAGTACCACTCACCGTCGAGGTACATTGCGAAGTTGTGCAATGCGTTAGGAGTGTAGATCTCTGCACCCTTCTTCTCAACTACGAAGCTCTCGCCTACAGCAGCCAAGAACTCCTCCTTTGAAAGACCGTTGAGATCCTTAACTACGCGGTTGTAGTCGATAATGCGGAGGTGTGATGCGGGGAAGGTAACAGCCAAGAAGAAGCAGTACTCCTCATCACCAGTGTGGTTAGGATTCTTCGAAGCGCACTCCTGACCTACGCGTGCAGCAGCAGCTGTACGATGGTGACCATCAGCAACATACAAAGCAGGGATACCAGCGAAGAGCTCTGTGATGCGGTCGTTAGTCTCCTTGCAACGGATAACCCACATGTGGTGACCGAAGCCATCCTCAGCTACGAAATCGTAGTCTGCCTCGTGCTCAGCAACCCACTTAGAGATGATAGCGTCGATCTCTGCCTGATCGGGGTATGCGAAGAATACGGGCTCGATGTTAGCCTTCTGGTTGCGAACGTGGATCATACGATCCTCCTCCTTGTCAACGCGAGTAAGCTCGTGCTTCTTGATAGCGCCTGAGAGGTAGTCCTCGTAGTGGCAGCACATAGCGATACCATACTGAGTACGGCCGTTCATAGTCTGAGCGTAGATGTAGTAGTACTCCTCGTCATCCTGTGCCAACCAACCCTTCTCCTTCCAGATGCGGAAGTTCTCCATAGCCTTCTCGTAAGCCTCCTGTGAGTGCTC